>JAYSPY010000135.1:0-17007 GCA_043721855.1 Pseudorhodobacter sp. | reverse complement strand
CCAAGCAGCGGGTCAATCCTGATGGACGGCCGAGAAGTCGTGATGCACCGCCCGGTTGAGGCGCGCCAGCACGGTATTGAAATTGTCCATCAGGATCTGGCGCTGTGTGATAACCTGACGGCGGCCGCAAATGTGTTTTTGGGCCGCGAATTGTGTCTTGGCTTTGGGCCGATCAAAATCCTCGACTATGCCAGCATGTACCGCCGCGCAGGTGAGATTTTTGCCGAACTGAAATCCGAAACCCGCCCGCGCGATCTGGTGAAAAAGATGTCGGGCGGCCAACGCCAGGCCGTGGCGATTGCCCGCACCCGCCTGAGCAATGCCAAGATCGTGCTGATGGATGAACCCACTGCCGCCATATCGGTGCGCCAGGTGGCCGAGGTGTTGAACCTGATCCGCCGCCTGCGCGACCAGGGCGTCACGGTCGTGCTGATCAGCCACCGCATGCCTGACGTATTCACTGTGGCCGACCGCGTGATCGTCATGCGGCGCGGCACGAAAGTGGCCGACAAAGCCATCACCAACAGCTCCCCCGAAGAGGTCACAGGTTTGATTACCGGGGCCATCGAAACCGTGTGAGACACCTCACACCCGTTCTGGAATGCAAATTATGTCAGATACACTTAGCACCTCTATCGGTCAAAAGCAGGAAACCTTGATCTCGAAGTTGCTTGGCAGCCAGACCTTCTGGGTGTTTATTGCGGTCATCGTGGCCAGCATCGCCTTGTCCTTTGCCACCGATGCCTTTGCCACGTCAAAAAACCTCTATAACATCACCCGCAACGTCACTTTCGTGGCCATCATCGCCCTTGGCATGACGCTTGTGATCATCACCGGCGGCATTGATCTGTCGGTCGGGTCGGTTTTGTGCCTGTGCAGCATGGTTCTGGCCGTGGTGATGCATGCTGGATATTCGATCGAGGTTGGCATCGCCGCATCGGTGCTGACCGCCTTGGTGGTGGGGGCCGTAAATGGTGTCCTGATTGCCTATATCGGCTTGCCGCCCTTTGTGGTGACGCTGGGAATGCTGTCGATTGCCCGCAGCTTGGCGATGGTGGCGTCCGGCAATACCGTGGTGTTCGAGTTTGGGCCAGATCATGATACCCTGCTGGCACTCGGCGGCGGCGCTTGGTTCTTTGGCATTGCAAACCCGGTTATGTATATGATTGTTTTGGGTCTGTTGACCGGCTTTGTGCTGCGCTTCACCCGCTTTGGCCGCCATATCTTTGCGATTGGCGGGAATGAACATGCGGCCACGCTGACCGGCGTTCCTGTGAAGATGATCAAGGTCGCCGTCTATATGATATCTGCGCTATCCGCTGGCATTGCTGGCATCGTGCAAACCGGGTGGCTGGGCGCTGTCACCACCAACATCGGCGCGGGGATGGAACTGCAGGTCATCGCCGCCGCAGTTATTGGCGGCGCCAACCTTGCAGGCGGTGGCGGCACGGCGCTGGGGGCGATCATCGGTGCCATGCTGATCGAGGTGATCCGCAACAGTCTTGGCCTTTTGGGCATCAATGCGTTCTGGCAGGGCGCGTTTATCGGTGGCGCGATCTTGTTTGCCGTCATGTTCGACCGCCTTGCAAATTACCGCAGAAACACCTGATGCAGCCCGCACCGCGCCTAAACGGTGGTCTTGCAGATTGATTGCTTCACAAATATCCTAAAACCTGTGAAGTAATCAAAACCACCATGCTTGGCACACGGTTCGCAACCCGGTTGAATTCCTTTGCCTCCGGTGCTGGCAAGATACTGGCCGGGTCAGTCTGAAAAGCCGTCGCTGCACCAAATGGTCAAGCGCGCATCTGCCGTGGCGGGCCTGAGCGATGTTGATCTGAATTGCCCCGATCATGCGGACGGCAACTTGCCCCAAACCGCCGCGATGATCGCGGATTGCGCGCTTGCGGTGAACGGCCTTGTGATGCGCTGCTACACCAACCCGACCTTCAAACTGGGCGCTTTTGCCAACCCCGATGCGACCGTGCGCCGCGAAGCGATTGAACTGACCAAACGCGGCATTGATGCCACCCGCGCGCTTGGGTCTAACCTGATGACGCTGTGGTTGAGGCAAGACGGCTTTGATTACGGCTTTCAGTGCGATTATGACGCGCTGTGGGAAATGGAGGTTGCGGGCATCGCCACCGCTGTGCTGGAACCGATTGAACTGGCACGCAAAAATGGTGCCAAAACCATCGCTGTTACCAATTGCTCGGGCAGCCCTACGGCGCAAATCGCTGACTTCGTTCTGTGTTCCACTGCGCAAAACGCGCCCCTTTTTGGCGAAAATGCCACCGCGCGGATTGCCCAATTGAATATTCTGGATGCTCCTTTTGTGGCCATAGCGCAGCGCGATCGCGCGTCCGCCGATGCCAATCTGGCGCGCACCATGGCCGCCGTACAAACCAAGCGCAAAGCCTAAGCGAAACCCGTCATGCCCCAAACCGTCCTTGTCGTAGGCTCTTTGTACCACGATATCATGATCACAGGCCCCCGCCTGCCCCGCCGCGATGAAACCTTGGTTGGCACGGGCTGGTCGCCAAAATTCGGCGGTAAAGGCGGCAATCAAGCCGTGGCTGCCGCGCGTATTGGACTTGCACGTCTGCTTGGCGCAGTGGGCTCGGTTGGCTTTGGCGATTTCATGCGGGCTGGCTTGATCGCAGCACAGGTTCAGACAGAGTTTGTGCAAACCTGTGCGGCCCCCACGGGCATCAGCGTGGCAATCGTCGATCCGAACGGCGATTACGGCGCTGTCATCGTGTCGGGGGCCAATCTGCACATTGATCCTTTGGCACTCGCCGATCCTGGCCTTTGGGCAAATATCGGCGTGCTATTGCTGCAAAACGAGGTGCCGGAGGCGCTGAATCTTGCCGCGGCAAAAGCCGCCCGTGCCCGCCGTATTCCCGTTATCCTGAATGCCGCCCCCGCGCGCGCTGGGTGGCGAATTTGCGGCGCTGGTCGATATTCTGGTGGTCAACGCGGTTGAGGCTGAAATGATGGGCACCGCCCCAGTCACCGATTTGGGCACGGCAGCCCAAGCCGCCGAAGCGCTTGCCGCGCGTTTTGCTGCTGTTGTCGTTACCGCAGGCGGCGCTGGCCTTGCCGCATGGTCCGCACTGGACGAAGCATTTTGTGTGGTCGCTGAAGGAATCGTCGTGGTCAGCACGCATGGTGCAGGCGATGCGTTTACCGGCACCCTTGCTGCAAGCATCGCGCAAGGGGCCATGTTGCAACAGGCCTGCGATGCCGCCGCCAAGACCGCCGCCCGCCATGTGGCAGGCGATTTACGCGTGTAAAACCGTTGATATATGGTGCGCCAGCCTTATCCCTGCGCCGGAAGCATCCCCTTAAACCGGGCAAATCGTTCCGCCAAAAGTCCAGAAATTGCCGGGTCAGGGTCGATAATTCGCCCCTTGCCGGTTGGCTCTGACAAGATATCAAACGATTCCCCCGCCGCCACCGCCGCCAATCTGGCCGCCCCCGCCGGCCCGGAAATATGCGCCCCCGGAGGCAGATTTATCGCCGCATTCAATGCCGTCGCCAAAAGCCGCGCCCAAAGCCCCGATTTTGATCCGCCCCCTACCATCGAAAACCGTGCTGGCATGACGCCCACCGATCTTTGCGCGGCCAGACAAGTAGCAAACTGAAATGCGACACCTTCCATCACCGCATAGCCCAGCATCCCCCGCGTGGTGCCGGGATGCAGGCCGTCGATCCGCCCCATCGCATCGGGGCGGTTCAGGGGGGTGCGGATGCCTGTGAGGCACGGCAGCATGATCGGCGCATCGGCCAGACGCCCGGCTGATGCGAATGCTTCCGCCTCGGCCACCAAAGTTATGGTATCGGTGCCGGTCAGCCGCAAAACCCAATCCAGCGTGGCGGTCGCACTCATCACTACGCCCATCGACAGGTAGGTATTCGGGGCGGCATGGGCCGATGTCAGAATGGCTTTCTGCGGCCCCGGATGAAACGCATGGTCCACGATGCAGGCCACGCCCGATGTGCCCACCGTCAGCACCGCATCGCCGGGTTTTGCAGCACCGACACCAAGCGTCGAGGCCATGTTATCGCCAGCCCCCGCCGCCACGATGACGCCCGCTTTCAGCCCCCAGCGCGCCGCCAAAGCAGGGCGAAGCTTTCCCGCCGCGTCCCATGACGCAAGCAGCGGTGGCAAATAGTCAGGGTTCCACCCCACCAGTGCACAAAGGCCCGCATCCCATTGCCCGGACCTGCAATCCAGCAGTTGCGTCCCACCTGCATCGGTGGGCTCCGACGCAATATTCCCCGTCAGGGCAAGCCGGACATAATCCTTTGGCAACAGCAACAGGCGCCCCGCATCCATCACGCGGGGTTCGTGTTTTGCCAGCCACATCAGTTTGGGCAAGGTGATGCCGGGATCAGGCGCGCCATTGGTGCGCAGGCCGATATCGGGGCAAAGCCTTCGCAAATCCTCACATTCCGCCAGCGCGCGCTGATCATTCCACAGCATCGCCGGGCGCAACGGTTTGTGGCCCGCGTCCAGCACCAGCGCGGTCAGCATCTGCCCCGAAAGCCCGATGCCCACAACACCTGACATCAGGAAAGGTGCCGCCGTTTTCATCTGATCAAGGCAGTCAAACACAGCCTCTACCCACAAATCGGCGGATTGCTCGCTCCACCCCAGATGCGGGATCGACACGGGAATGGGTCGCGCTGCCTCGGCCAGCACCTTCGCCACGCCGTCCATCAAAACGGCCTTCACGCCGGAGGTGCCGATGTCGATGCCGATATGCAGGGTCATGCTTTGGGATTTGCCAACAGATCGCGGGCGGTCGTCTCATCCGTGACAAAAGTGTTGATCTGGCCAAGGTTCAACAACGCGCGGATCACCGGCACTTTATACGCGCCGCCAGCGGCCAGAATGACGTTTGGTATTTTTGCCAAATCCGCCAGACCAAGGCCGATGATCCGTTCATTGATCGGGTGGTCCAGCGGGCGGCCATGCGCATCTATCACGGTGCCAAGCACATCTCCGACACCGCCAAGCGCCAGCAATTCTTCCATCGTGGTGTCGTTTGGCAGCCCGTCGCGCATCAACAAGCTGCGTTGCGAAAGATCACCCGCCGCCATCGCCATCGCATCGACAGACCGCAGTTTTTCCAGCACTTCGCGGAACACATCCAACTGCATGATGGTATCGCGCGATTGCGCCGATCCTGCATAAAGCGGAGCAGTAAAATAGCTGTGCTGCGCGCCCAGAAGATCGGCAAGCCTTGTTGTAATCTCGAAACTGTTCAGGTCCGACCCGCGCGTGAGGCCGCCCATCACCGACATGATCTCCAGGTCCGGGCGCTCCAGTGCCGCGACAAACCGGGTGGCAAGGTTCAGCGTATTGCCCCAGGACATGCCAAAGCGCTTGATCGCAGGGTCGGCCAGCAGTTCCGACAACAAGTTTCCAAGCGCCGCCCCCACAATCATCTGCACATCGCGCGGGTCTTGCGGGGCAGGGGCAACATAGGCTTGCGTCAGGCCATATTCAGCCGTCAAAGCCTGCTCCAGTTCCGCACAGGCGGCGAAGGCCGTGTTGAACGTGATCCGAACCAGCCCGCGTTTGCGCGCCAGCGCCAGCGATTGGTTGACCCGCAGCCGCGTCGCCCCCAGCTTCTGGGCGACCTGTTCCTGCGTCAACCCTTCAGTGTAATAGGCCCAGGCCACCCGCGCCAGAAAGCGTTCTTCGGTATCTATTTGCGGCAGTTTCGGGGCGCGCGCCATGGGGGCTATTTCACCGCGCCCATGGTCAGCCCGCGCACAAGGTGCTTGCTGGCGATCAGCGCAAATATCAGCACCGGGATCACGATCAGCGTCGATGTGGCCATGATCTTTCCGTAGGGCACATCGTAGCCTTCCATGAATGTCACCGCCATCGCGGGGGCGGTTTTCGCGTTCTTTGGCGCAAGGATATAGGCGAACAGCAACTCATTCCACGAGAAAATGAAGGCCAGTATGGAGGATACCGCCACCCCCGGCATCGCCAGCGGCAGGCAGATCGACCGGAATATCCGCCATTGTGACGCGCCTTCCAGCATCGCCGCCTCATCCAGCTCATGCGGGATGGATCGAAACTGATCGGTGCAAATCCAGATCACGATGGGCAGGCTGAAGGTCAGATACATCAGGATCAGGGCGATATGGGTATCGCGCAGCCCAAGGTCGCGGCTGATCAGGAAAACCGGGAACGCCAGCACCACGGGCGACACGAAACGGTTGGTGATGAACCAGAACCACAAATCGGTTTTGCCGCGAAATTCAAACCTTGCCAGCGCATAGGCGGCGGGGGTGCCAAGCACCACGGCAAGGACTGTGGTGCAAACCGCCACGATGACCGAATTGATCAGGGCAACCCCGACCTTGTCTTCAAACAACACCTCGGTGTAATTTGCCAAGGTGGGCGAAAACAACCACGCAGGCGGCGATTGCAGCGCCACGACCTGGGTTTTCAGGCTGGTCGTGACCATCCAGTAAAACGGAAACACGCAGAAGGCGCAGATGGCGATCAGCAGGATCGCCTCCATCGCCATCCCACGGGATTTTGCAGTTGTCATCAGCGGACCTCGCGGTAGAAAAAGCGGATGTAGAGGCGGGCAAGAAAGATCGTGACCACCAGCATGATCATCGCCTGCGCCGATGCCATGCCGATATCAAACTGCCGGTTGCCGACCCGTTCAATCAGGATGGCGATGAATTCGGTCGCAGCCCCCGGCCCGCCGCGCGTCATGGTAAACGGCATATCGAACAGCTTCAGCGTATCGGCAGTGCGCAAGATCAGCACCGCCACCAGGGATGGGATCAGATACGGCAGTTGAATGTGGCGCAGAATAATCCACGGGGATTTCGTCTCCAGCTCTGCCGCCTCTTCGATTTCCGGCGGCACGGTGGACAGGCCGGCCAGCAAAATCAGCGCCACAAACGGCGTCCATTGCCAGATATCCCAGATCACCACCGCGATGAAGGCATTGGTCGGATCGCCGATGAAATTGATGGGGTCCACCCCAACCCAGCCCAAAATCTGGTTCACCACGCCGTATTTCTGGTTCAGCATGACCTGCGCCAGCAAGCCCACAACCGCATAGGTCGTGGCCATCGGCAGCACCAAAGCCAGCCGCGTCAGCGTCTTGAACAGCGTCATGCCGGGGCGGTGCAGCACCAGCGCGATGGTCAGGCCAATGGCAATCTGCACCGGCACAGACAGCATAAACAACAGCGCCGTGCGCCCCATCGCTTGCCAGAACACCAAATCGGTCAGCACAAAGACATAGTTATCAAGGCCGACAAAGCGTTGCTGCGCCAGTTTGGTCAGGTTGAAATAGTGAAACGACTTCCACAGCGCAAAACCCAGCGGCACGATCCCCACGATCAACAACGCAAACACGGCGGGGCTTAGAAACGCGAACAGTGTTTTGCGGGAAACTCGGGTTGTCATGCGGTCACCTTGCCTCTGTCGAATAAAAACCCCCAACCCGAAGGCTGGGGGCCAAGCATCACGCGGGAGCGGCGCTATACTTTGCTTTCACTGTGCCAGATACTGTACCAGATTACTGGGCCAGTGGCTTCTTGCCGTCATAGTAGCCCGCTTCCGCCAGAACAGCCTCCATCTTTTCGCCAATGATTTTCGCACCGTCTTCAACCGACACTTCGCCCAGCATCATTTTTGTGCCATATTCCTGCACAATCTCGGTGATTGCTGGCCATTCGGCAAAGCGTGGGCGGAATTCCGGAACACCTTCTTTCCACGATTCCACCAAAGCTGGGATAAACTTGTATTTCTCAGCCAAAGCCGGGTCCGCATAGGCAGACTGACGTGCAGGCACGCCGCCCATTTCCAGATATTTGCCAGCATTGGCCTTGGAGGTAACCCACTGGATGAACAGATATCCCGCGGCCTTTTCAGCCGCATCCGCCTGTGCCGCCACGGCCAGCGAGAAGCCACCAAGGGCTGGCTTGCGGCCAGCAGGGCCGGTTGGTTCCGGCGCCACAGCCAGACAATCACCCAGTTTGGATGTTTCTGGTGACGCCAGCGTCGAATAGAACGCCGACCATTCGGTCAGCATCGCCACATCGCCTTGGGCCAGCGCGTTGACCACTTCGGAATGGTCATAGGCGACGATGCCTTCGGGCATGTATTGCATCAGATCCTGGCGGAATTGCAGGCCAGCTTGGCTTTCAGGTGAATTCAGGTTCGATTTGAAATCTGCCTTCAGGAATGACCCGCCAAATGGCCACAACATGCGTGCAAAGCTGTCTGCCGATTGCGTTTCATTGCGCTTGGATTGCAGCGCGTAAGCATATTTGCCGTCCTTGGTCAGCGCGGGGCCGTAGACATCTTTCAACTCGGCCCAGGTTTCCGGGGGCTTGTCGAAACCTGCATCCTTCAGCATGCATGAATTGTAAAACATCAGGCCAGAATAGTTATCAAACGGCAGGCCGTACGTCACCCCGTTCCAGCCGCCAAAGGCGTTCAGAACCAACGGGAAAAAGTCTGGCATGTCCAGTTCCGGGTCGGCCAAAGCGGCGTCGCCCGTGAACTTGTCAATCGGGTCGATCCAGCCATTTTCGGCAAAGTTGCCGATCCAGACAAGGTCAATCAGCGCGATGTCCAGATCGCCGCCCGCCACGAAATCGCGCACCTGTTCGCCCAGCGCATTTTCATAGGGAACAGTGGTGTAATTCACCTTGATGCCGGTTGCTGCCTCAAACTCCGGCAGCATCTTGATCGCGGCGTTATAGCCGGGGCGATCCAGGAACAGCACTTCCAATTCGGTGCCCGCATAGGGTTTTGCCGCCTCTTCCAACGTCCAGGACTTTGCCTGTCCACCCACCGCAACAGCGGCAGATGCTGCAAGCGCCAGCGCGCTTACCTGCATTTTCATTCTCATCGTGACCTCCCTAAGGTGATGGCGTTTCGCGATTGACTTCCATTTGTAACGCCTGCCATATAAATGTATTATCTGCACGTCGAGTCAACCGGAAAAATACCTGCTAGACCGACGTCAGCAAAGATTGAGGAATGCGCCAATGGCCGAAGTGCAACTGCACGGTGTGAACAAGTACTACGGGTCCAGTCAGGCACTGCACGACATCAGCCTTGATATTGCCGATGGCGAGTTCGCGGTTTTCGTAGGCCCGTCCGGCTGCGGAAAATCCACTTTGCTGCGATCGATTGCGGGTCTGGAATCGATATCCTCGGGCACCGTGTCCATCGGCGGACGCGATGTATCTGGCCTTGCCCCGTCAGAACGCGACATCGCCATGGTGTTCCAATCCTATGCGCTATACCCCCATATGACCGTGCGCGAAAACATGGATTTCGGCATGAAGATCAACAACTTCACCCCTGCTGACCGCACAAAGCGGATAGCCGAGGCAGCCCGCGTTTTGCAACTGGGCGATTACATGGATCGCAAACCGGGTCAGCTGTCCGGTGGGCAGCGCCAAAGGGTTGCCATCGGCCGTGCCATCGTGAAAAACCCCAAGGTGTTTCTCTTCGATGAACCCTTGTCGAACCTTGATGCCAAACTGCGCGTCCAGATGCGGGTGGAACTGGAGGCGCTGCACCGCGACCTGAAAGCCACGATGATTTATGTCACCCACGATCAGGTCGAAGCGATGACCATGGCCGACAAGATCGTCGTGCTGCAAGCAGGTCGCGTGATGCAGGTCGGAACACCGATGCAGCTGTATCACCATCCCAAAAGCGAATTCGTGGCAGGGTTTATCGGCGCACCTGCGATGAATTTCGTTGATATCAAGATTGACGCGGGCCGCATCAGGTATGGCGCGCACCGCCTTGACGCACCGGGGTCTGCGCCGGATGCAACCCGCATGGGCATCCGGCCGGAACATATGATCTTGGGCGCGGTGGCCGATGGCGATATCGCCGCCGAAGTGACCCTGTGCGAAACACTTGGTGGCGATGCCTACCTTTATGTGCGCACGGAAGTTGGCGATACGTTGGTGGTGCGCGCCGAAGGTGATACGCGCCTGCAACCGGGGGATAGGGTGGGCCTTGGCCTGCCCGCGCATCGGCTGCATCTGTTCGGCGCGGATGGTGCGACGCTTGTGTCGGGGTCCGCAAAGCCTGGGCAAACCGTATGACCGGCGCAGACGATCTTGGCGCCGCTGTTGCAAGGTCTGCCAGCATCGCCGAGGTGCTGATAGCGCCGGGCGCGCTGTCCGATGCAGGCGCGCTATATCTGCGGGTTTTCGGGTCAAGCCCAGCCTGTTTGATTGCCGATGACAACACATGGGCGGCGGCAGGGCAGGCAGTTGAAGCGTCTTTGACATCTCAAGGCATTGCCACGCGCAGGCATATTCTGCCCGCAAACCCGCGACCGAAACCGACTGTTGAGCTGGCAGATAAACTGCGGGCGGTGCTTGCCGATGATCAATCAACCCCCATCGCAATCGGGTCTGGCGTAATCAATGATCTGGTAAAATACGCGGCGTTTCATCTGGGTCGCCCGTATTTGTGCGTGGCCACCGCCGCCTCGATGGATGGTTACACATCGGCAGGCGCGCCGCTTTCTGACAAGGGTTTCAAGAAAACGCTTTCCACCCGCCCCGCTCGCGCCGTGCTGGCCGATCTTGACGTGATTGCCGCAGCACCGCCTGCCATGCTGGGCTGGGGCTACGGCGATCTTGCGGGCAAAGTGCCCGCGGGCGGCGATTGGCTGATCGCCGATGCGCTGGGGATCGAGCCGCTTGACCATGTGGCATGGCCCATGGTGCAAGACGGTCTGGCAGGCTGGCTGTCCGCACCAGACCGCTTGGCGCACGGCGACCGTGCCGCGCTTGATGGGTTGTTTGCCGGCCTGACGTTGGTCGGCCTTGCGATGGAGGCGCATGGATCATCGCGCCCGGCATCCGGTGCCGATCACCAGATCGCGCATATCTGGGAAATGGAGGATCTGTCCCAACATGGCGAACGCGTCAGCCACGGGGCCTGTGTTGCGGTGGGCTGTATTGCGGTGTTGCAGCTTTATGACTGGTTGCTGGCACAGGATCTGACGCGGCTGGATGGCGCAAAAATTGTAGCCAACGCGCCCGACGCTTCCCAGCAAGCCGCCATTATCCGGCACGCCTTTGGCATCGGCGAGATTGCTGAGCGCGCAGTTGCCGAAACCCGCGCCAAAGCGGCGACGCCAGATGCGCATTTGGCAAGGCTGGCCCTTTTGGCACAAGTCTGGCCCGTTCTGGCCACCCGCCTGCGCGCCCGTCTGCTGCCCGCGCAAGACATGACCCAACGCCTGGCTGCCATCGGCGCGCCGTCACACTCCACCGATATCGGCGTCAGTCGCGCCCATTTGCGCGCCACAATTGCCAAGGCGCGCTATTTGCGCGACCGCTACACTGTGCTTGACCTGCTGGATGAAACCGGTCTGCTTGGCATAGCGATTGACGCAGTGTTTCCGGCGGAAAAAGGGTAGGGCATGGAAAATTACAAAGCCATGGTCGCAGGCGCAATCGCTGAACTGCAAGGTGCTGCAGCCCGCGTCAGCGTGGCCGAACTGACCGCGTTGATCACAGTCATCGCCGCCGCAAAACGCATCGTTCTGCACGGTGTTGGCCGCGAGGGGCTGATGATGCGCGCGCTTGCCATGCGGCTTTACCACCTTGGGCTTGATGCGCATGTGGTGGGCGATATGTCTTGCCCGCCTGTTGGCCCCGGCGATCTGCTGGTCGTCAGCGCTGGCCCCGGCGACTTTTCCACTGTGGCGGGGCTGATCGGCGTGGCGCGCGGGGCAGGAGCCACTGCCGCCTGCATCACGGCGCAACCGCGTGCCCCGGTGCCGATGGCATGTGACCATGTGCTGACCATTCCCGCCCAAACCATGGCGAACGATCAAACATCGGCCTCTGTCCTGCCAATGGGATCACTGTTCGAGGCTGCGCAGTTTCTGGTATTTGAAATCCTGATCCTGCAGTTGCGCGACCATATCGGCACCACGCCCGCCGCCATGCGCGCGCGCCATACCAATCTGGAGTAGCCATGGCAGACTGGACCAAACGCTTTTCGATTGAAGGCCGCAAAGCGCTTGTCACTGGGGCCTCAAAAGGCATCGGCGCCGAAATCGCCCGTGTTTTTGCCGATGCCGGGGCTGATATCATCGCCGTGGCGCGCGACGAAGATGGCTTGGCGCACACCGCGGGTGCCGTGCGCGCCAAGGGGCGGCGGTGCCTTACGATCGTGGCTGATCTGGCCCAACCGGATGCGCCGGGCCAAACCGCCGGACGCGCCTTGGCCGAATGGGGCACCATCGACATTCTGGTCAATTCCGCAGGCATTTCGCGCGTCGGCCCGGCGTTGGAGTTTTCGCTGGCTGATTGGGAGGCGACCATGGCCGTCAACCTGCGCGCGCCGTTTTTGTTGGCGCAAGCGCTGGCCCCGGCGATGATCGCGCAAAGGTGGGGCAAGATCATCAATATCTCCAGTCAGACAGGCGTCATCGCACTGGATGATCACGCGGCCTATGCCGCGTCCAAGGGCGGCCTGAATGCGCTGACCAAATCGCTATGCGCCGAATGGGCGCGCCATAATGTTCAGGTCAATGCCATCTGCCCGACCGTGGTGCTGACCCCGATGGGCATCAAGGTTTGGTCGTCGCCCGAAAAAAGCGGCCCCATGCTGGCGGCAACCCCGCTGCGCCGGTTTGGCGAGGCGGTTGAGATTGCTGATATGGCGCTATACCTCGCCTCCCCCGCGGCAGAACTGGTGAACGGGGCGATACTGATGATTGAGGGTGGATATTCCAGTGTTTGACGGCCTACAGACCACCAACGCCGCCTTTGCGCGCTACGAATCCGTGCGGGCGCGGCTGCCGTCGGCCAGTTTTCCGGCAGCGTCCTGCATGGCGCAAAACCTGTCCGATGTGGCCGACCGCTATGATGCCTTTGTGCTGGATGCGTTTGGCGTCCTGAATGTGGGCGAAACCCCCATCCCCGGCGCAGTGGCGCGCATGGCCGCCCTGCGCGCGATGGGCAAAAAGCTGGTCGTGCTGACCAATGCGGCCTCCTACACCCGCGCGGATGCGCTGATCAAATACCGCAAATTGGGCTTCGATTTCACGGTGGATGAAGTGGTGTCCAGCCGCGATGTTGCCGTTTCGCGATTGGCAGGCCTGGGGCCTGGCAAGGTCTGGGCCGCGATATCGGCGGGGGGTGACAGCTTTTCCGACATTCCGGCAAAGGTCGTGGATTTGATCGACGCAAACTCGTGGGATGCCGACGGATTTCTATTCTTGTCATCCGCCCGCTGGTCGCCGGTTCTTCAGGCCCGCCTGCACGACGCGCTAAAGCACAATCCCCGTCCGTTGATCGTGGCCAACCCCGATATCGTCGCCCCGCGCGAAGATGGGCTGACGGCAGAGCCAGGCCTTTTCGCGCATGATCTGATCGACGCGCTGGGCCTGCTTGCGCAGTGGTTCGGCAAGCCGTTTCCTGATGCGTATACCGAAGCAAAAGCCCGGCTTCCGGGCATTGCCGCGCACCGCATCGCTATGGTCGGCGATACATTGCACACCGATATTCTGGGTGGCGCTGCGGCGGGCATGGGCACCATTCTGATCACCGATCACGGGCTGTTCCGGGGCCATGACGTCGCCCGCTATATTGCGCAATCGGGCATCCGCCCGGATGTGATCATCAAGACAACCTGAAAGGCGCGTCATGCAAGGTTTCGGCATCCATTCCAGCATCTGGACGATGAACTGGACCCCCGAGGCCGCCGAAATAGCGGTGGCCGAGGCGGTGCGGTGCGATTTCGATTTCGTGGAAATCGCCTTGCTGACCCCGCCCTCGGTGGACGCCGCCCATACCCGCGCGTTGCTGGACCGCGAAGGCATGCCCGCCGTCTGCTCTCTGGGTTTGCCACAAGCGGCATGGCCGTCGCACAACCCCGAAGGCGCGGTGGAGTTTCTGAAAATGGCGCTGGATAAAATCGCCGCGATGGGGTGCTTGGCACTTACTGGGGTCACTTATGGCGGCATTGGCGAACGGTCCGGCCTGCCCCCTACACAAACCGAACTGGATAATGTGGCCCGCGCGCTTGGCCAAGCCGCCGCCCATGCCAAACGCCTTGGTGTGGAATTCGGTGTTGAGCCGGTGAACCGATACGAGTCGCATCTGATCAATACCGGCTGGCAGGCGGTTCAGATGATCGAACGTGTCGGGGCCGACAATATTTTTATCCACCTTGATACCTATCACATGAACATCGAAGAAAAGGGCGCAGCCAACGGCATTCTGGCCGCGCGCGACCATTTGCGCTATATCCACCTGTCGGAAAGTGACCGGGGCGTTCCAGGGGCGGGAACCGTGGGCTGGAACGAGATTTTCGCAGCCCTGGCCGCCATCAATTTCAAGGGCGGTCTGGCGATGGAAAGCTTTGTGAACATGCCGCCGGAACTGGCTTATGGCCTGTCTGTGTGGCGGCCCGTGGCCGACAGCACTGAGCAGGTGATCAACCAAGGTCTGCCATTTCTGCGCAACATGGCGCGGCAATATGGCTTGATCTGACCCCCCCTCATCGCAACCCTGCGGGCGCTTTTCGGGCTACACATCAAAGCGCGCCCGCAAGGGATTAAACGGCGGCCCGGCAAGGACCAAACTTGATATGGGGTCGGGCAGCGGTATGACATCCAAAACCCGTGTTTAAAGCTTGGCAGCGGGTTGGCTTGACGTGCGGCCCTTGCCGCGTTTTTGACAATCGCCTGTGGCCAAAGTCAAACAGTCCAGAGCGAGGGTTTCGCTATCGCCTTGGTATAGCAAGTGCCCGATGATCGCCGCCAAGGCGGGCAATAAACTTTGGCTGAGAAAATACGCCGCCGGATCAAAGCGCAGCCGCATAACAGATGCGATCAGGTAAAAGTGGTGGTGAGATATTTAGACGCTTTTCATCATCTTTCATGGCATCCGGCGGCGTTATCGCTATCGGGTTTTCGTGCGCAATGCGCATGATGAAAAACACGGTCACCGCAACCCCGCAACCCCGCAACAGCGTGACCCCTGTGGCCCTCAGCCCAGACAGAATAGCGCGATTGACCTGCCTGTTTTGGCGGGCTGAGATGTATTGCGCGGCGCTTATTCTTTCACGCGCGCTGCAACGGGTCGGGTGCAGGTGCTTGATCGGGGTCAATCCGCAGGCTTGGTTGCGGGCGATGCGTTTTCGCACATGATAAATGCCGCGTGGTTGATCAAGGTCTGCAAGATTGGGGAAAACGGCATCCAATTTCTGCGCCATTATGGTGTGTTGGCACAGGAATTTATCATGTTTGCAAAAGGTGTAATGGTTCTGAATAGACACTGCGCGGTTCGCAAAAAGTGTCGCTACGCCGCGCAAAAAGATTGCTGACAACTGCCGCTTCGCATCGCCCTTGATCATGCCGGGCACCCGTTGGACCTGCAGCCAAAAGATGGGCTAACCCCGCCAACGCGCATAATGGGTATGTAGCCGTCGGCTGCCCCACCAACGCGCTGACCGAGGGCCGCCAAAACCAGCGCCGCGATCAGAATATCATGCCCCGCGCAGATCAGGACTGCACCGCAGCGCGGCAGTATTCAGCCGGATCGCAGTTGCCCATAGGATATTTGCAAACGCATATAAAGCTGGCTACTGTGATGCAATGCCCTTGCTGGAATGGGCCTTGTGACTGCGTATGAAAGCTGTGCTTTTTCCATGCAGGGACGCGCATCATCAGGGAGAATGACATGACCGCTGCGACTGTGCTTGAAAATTTGGGTGCCATGCTGCTGTCAGGCGGTATCGAGGTGGTGGATTGCACGGGCACCCTTGGCCCTGAGACGCCGCTGTTGAAGCTGCCGCCGGATTTCGCCAAGGACACGCCCGCGATCGAAATTCACCGGATCAGCGAATATGATCAGGACGGGCCATTCTGGGCGTGGAACTGGCTGAAGCTGGGCGAACATTCCGGCACCCATTTTGACGCGCCGCATCACTGGATCACCGGCAAGGATTACGCCGATGGCTATACCGACACCATCCAGGTGCAGCGGCTTGTCGCCCCGGTCAATGTTCTTGATTTTTCGCGCGAATGCAGTGCCGATCCGGATTTCCTTCTGACCGTCAAGAATGTGCAGGATTGGGAGGCTAAGAATGGCCCCATCAATACCGGCGAGTGGGTCGTTCTGCGGTCCGATTGGGATGCCCGCGCCAATGACGAGGCCGCGTTTTTGAACGCTGATGACACCGGGCCGCACACGCCGGGGCCAACGGCAGAGGTGGTGCAATATCTGATCGACAAGGGCATTGTCGGTTGGGGCAGCCAGTGCATCGGCACCGATGCGGGGCAGGCGGGTGGCATGAACCCGCCCTATCCGGCACATAATTTGCTGCACAAGAACAATCGCTACGGTCTGGCGTCGCTTGCAAATCTGGATAAACTGCCCGCCAAGGGCGCGATCCTGATTGCAGCTCCTTTGAAGATCAAAAACGGCACCGGGTCGCCCATTCGCGCGCTGGCTTTGGTGCCTAAAGCCTGAACCATGATCCGGGATCACATCAGTATAGCATGTGGCATCAACGCGCTTGTCGCAGACGCTGTGCTGACGAAAAGGGGCTGCAAGGTGTTGACGCTGAAGCGGGTAAAGCGCGGGGGCTGCGTTTCATTCGCCTTCGGGGCGACGCGTCCCGGTCTTGCCCGCGATGTGATGGCGGCGAAGTTTGGGCGGGTGCCGTCCTCGCCCGCCCATGCCGTGCCTGAAGCCTGTCCAGCCCAGCACATGACCGACTTAGCAAAGATCAAGCGCGCCCACAGCCCTTCTGCATCCGCCGGTCTTGCCCCCATGATCATCACGCTGACCGGCGGCGCGCCTCATGTCGATGCCCTGGGTATCGATCGGACTTTCTTGTCGCGGCCATTTGCCTATTTTACCAAGGGCACCAATGCCTTGCGCAAAATTTCCACGATCTTTGCATCTTCCAGTCTTGACCCCGGTCATGGCCCTAGTCATGGC
>JAYSPY010000134.1:0-13766 GCA_043721855.1 Pseudorhodobacter sp. | reverse complement strand
GCCAGCGTCAAAATCAACCGCTCCCGGTCCGGGTTGATGCCCGATGCAAAGGCCAGATCCTCGTTCAACGTCGCGGTCAGCAGCCCTTGCCAACGCCAGACCAGCAACCCCACCACACACAGCGCGCCGCCCCAGATGAACACCAGATCACTGCGCGACACCGCCAGAATATCGCCAAACAAATACGCCGAAAGATCAAGCCGCGCACCCGGCACAAAGCTGACCGCCACCAAGCCCAGCGCCAGCGCCGAATGCGCCAGCACCCCTAGCGTGGTATCCATGGCCCAGCCCCGCGCCGCCAGCGTCGATACCGTCGCCGCCATCAAAAGCGCCACAAACAACGTGCCAAACCCGATGGGCAAATCCGTGGCCAGCGCCAGTGCCACGCCCAGTATGGCCGCATGGCTGGTCGCATCGCCAAAATACGCCATCCTGCGCCACACCACCATGCTGCCCAAAGGCCCCGCCGCCAGTGCCACACCAATCCCCGCCAGCCCGGCCCTGACCAGAAAATCATCAAGCATCAGATTTTTCTCCCTGCGCGGGGCCATGCTTGTGCGCGTGGTCATGCCCGTGGTGGTCATGCCCGTGGTGATGATCATGCGCGCCCATATGATCATGGTCATGCTCGTGCTGATACAGCGCCAGTGCCCCCAGCGTGCCAAGTCCAAACAACGCGCGGTATTCCGGCGTGTTTGACACCACCCGCGGCGTGCCTTCGCAGCAGATATGCCCGTTCAGGCAAATCACCCGGTCCGACGCGCTCATCACCACATGCAGATCATGGCTGACCATCAGCACCGCCGCCCCGGTATCGCTGCGCACTTCCTCGATCAGCCGGTAAAACGCCGCCTCGCCGGGCTGATCCAAGCCCTGCGTCGGCTCGTCCAGAATCAACACATCCGGCGCGCCCAGCAACGCCCGCGCCAGCAATACCCGCTGAAACTGGCCGCCCGACAGCCCCGCCATCGGCCTGTCTGCCACCTCCGACATGCCAACACGGGCCAACACTGCCTCGCCCTCAACCCGACTGCACCGCTTGGGCAACGATAAAAACCGCCGCGCCGTCAACGGCATGGTGCGATCAATCGCAAGCCGTTGCGGCACATAGCCGATGCGCAACCCCGCCTTGCGCGCAACCCGCCCTTCAGCCAGCGGCAAAATCCCGATCAACGCCCTCAGCAGCGTCGATTTACCCGATCCGTTTGGCCCAAGGATGGTGACAATCTCGCCTGCCTCCAACCGCAACGACACATCATGCAGCACCTCATGCCCACCAATGCGCACACAAATATGATCCGCTTGCAGCAGGCTCATGGTGCCACCGATTGGCAAGCCGGGCACAGCCCCAATGCCTCCACATTGCTGCGCTCAATGGCAAAGCCCAACCCCGCCGCAGCAGTATCCAGCGCCGCACGCACGGGGGCCGCCGGGGCCTCTGCCACCGCATCACACAAACGGCAGATCAAAAACGCCGGGCTATGCTCCTCGCCCGGATGCATGCAGGCGGTGAACGCATTCAACCGCCTGATCCGGTGCGCAAGGCCATTCTCCACCAGAAAGTCCAACGCCCGGTAAGCCACGGGCGGCTGGTTGCCAAAGCCCTCAGCAGCCAAGCGCTGCAACACATCATACGCCCCCAGCGCGCGGTGCGCCTCCAGCAAGATCTCCAGCACCCGGCGGCGCACTGGCGTCAACCGCGCACCGGACCTTGCCAGCAAAACCTCTGCCCGCGCCAAAACATCGCCCGCGCAATGGCTATGGTCATGCGGCGCAAAGGCCGGATCAGCGGCCAGTTCGTGACTTTGCAAAGACGCCATCTGCGATCCCCTTGACATGTTATGATATAACATACATTACCTCACGCAAGTTCGCCGCGAAAGGCCTTTTCAATGCGTTATACCATATCGCTTTCCCTCGCCACCCTGCTGGTTTCCACCGCCGCCTTCGCCGATGTGCCAAAGGTCGTCACCGATTTCGGCCCGATTGATTCCCTCGTGCGCCAAGTGATGGGTGATCTGGGCCAACCTTTCATGCTGCTGCCAAAAGGCAGTGATCCGCATGATTTCCAGATGAAACCCTCGCAGGCGCAAGCGCTGTCAGATGCCGGCCTGATCTTCTGGGATGGTCCTGAATTGATGCCAGCCATGGCCGATGCCATCGCAACGCTTGGCACAAACGCCAAATCCGTGCCCCTGCTGCAAGCAGGCGGCGGCAAAATCCGCATGTTCGACGGCGATGAAGGCACCGATCCCCACGCTTGGCTTGACCCCACAAACGCAAGCGCATGGCTTGCCACCATCGCCTTCGAACTTGGCGCACAAGACCCCGCCAACGCCGCCACCTACACAGCCAACGCCACCGCCGCCCAGTCCGCATTGGCCGCACTCGATGCCGAAATCACCGCTGCACTGGCCCCCGTCAAAGCCAAACCCTTCGTCGTCTTCCACGATGCGTTGGGCTATTTTGCCGATCACTACGGCCTGTCCATCGCTGGCGCTATCGAGCTTGGCGATGCGTCCGAACCGGGTGCCGCACAGCTGCGTGAAATCAAAACCATCCTCACAGACACCAAAGCCGTCTGCATCTTCCCCGAACTCGGGCGCGATCCGAAATTCACCCTCACCATCGCCGAAGGAAGCCCAGCCCGCATCGGCGCCGCCCAGGATGTCGAGGCGATGATGTTAGACCCCGGCCCCGGCCAATACGCCAGCCTTCTGCGCAATCTCGCCACCACGCTGACCGATTGTCTGACAAAAAGCTAACCCGGGCCCTTGACCAAACCGCCCCCTTCAGCCACCCAAGGCGTCGGGGGCGTATTGCCCAAACGGGGGCAGCATGCAGATCACCGCATTTGGCAAATCGGGCGCAGGCGCGCCTGTCGAGGCCATCACCATCAGCGCGGGCGACCTGACCGCCACGTTGCTGACCTTGGGCTGCACCCTCCATTCGGTATACCTCAAGGGCGCGCCTCACAGCCTGACCCTCGGCTCCGACGCCCCCGCAGACTACGCCGCCAGCATGCTTTATTTCGGTGCCATCGTTGGCCCCGTTGCCAACCGCATCACGCGCGCGCAAACCAACCTCAACGACAAAATCCTGTCCTTCCCGGCCAACGAAAACGGCAACCTGCTGCATTCCGGCGATTCCGGAACCCATACTCAACTCTGGACCATCGCTGACACCACCCCAAACAGCGTCACCCTGACGCTTGCCCTGCCAAACGGCATGGGCGGCTTTCCCGGCAACCGCCAGATCAGCGCCGCCTTCCAGATCGACGCCCCCGCCACCCTGCGCCTGACGATCACCGCCACCACCGACGCTGATACCCTGATGAACTTCGCCAACCACAGTTATTGGAATCTTGACGGCTCCGACCAATGGTTTGGCCACTCGCTCCAAATCGCCGCCGATCATACCCTGCCCACAGACGCGGCCTTGCTGCCCACGGGCGACATCGCCCCGGTCACAAACACAGATTTCGACTTTCGCAAACTCCGCGCATGGACCCAAGGCGAACCGCCGCTTGACACCAATTTCTGCCTGTCGAACGCAAAAACCACCCTGCGCCCGGTCGCCACTCTGACCGGGAAATCCGGCCTCAGCATGACACTCGCCACCACCGAACCCGGTCTGCAAATCTATGACGCCCAGCGCACAGCCCGCCCCGGCCGCCACCCGTATGAAGGCATCGCGATCGAGGCGCAAGGCTGGCCCGATGCCCCCAACCACCCCGGTTTCCCAAGCATCAACGCAGCCCCCGACGCGCCCTATACCCAGATCACAGAATGGCGCTTTACCATAGGCTGACGCCGTTTCATCTGGGTGAAAATATCCCCGCCGGAGGCCAGTCTGTGATCCGCAATCACGGCCTTGAAAAATCCGACTCGATCAGAATTTTCCGCGAAATTCTGCCCGAAAATTTTTTCTCAAAAATTTTTGCCCGATCAATAGCTTGGCAGTCATATAGCCCGGCGTTCCGATCAATTCCCTGATCTGCCTTTGCAAAAAACCGGCGCCTGTTGGGGCCCTAAATCGCGCGCCCTGCCAAAATCAGGTCAACCGCCCGCTCCGCCACCATCATCACCGTATTGTTGATATTCACCGTCACCATATCGGGAAACACCGATGCATCGGCAATGCGCAGTCCCTGCACCGATTTTACCCGCAGATCCGGCGTTACCACCGCATTTGCATCATCTGCCGCCCCCATCCGACAGGTGCCTGCCGGATGATAAACCGTCTCGCAGGTGTCTTTGACATAGGCAAAAAGATCATCATCCGACACACAGTCTGGCCCCGGAGCCACTTCGCGCTTCAGCCAGGGCGCAAGGGCCTTGGTCTTTGCCAGCCGCCGCGCAACATGCAAGCCTTTCAACAGGGTTTGTCGGTCATAGCCCGCACCGTCCGAAAAGTAATTCAGGTTGATCACAGGCTTGTCGCGCACATCGCCGCCGGACAGGGTCACCCTGCCACGGCTTTTGGGCCGCGCCACATTGGGCGAGATTTTGACCCCATGGTCCACACCCTCGAATTGCGTCACGCCCACGTATTTTTGCCTCAGCCGCAGCACAAAGTGAAACAAAAGATCAGGCGCAGGCAAGCCCGGCTCGGTTTGCCACAACACTGTCGCCTCGCAGGGCGTTCTTGCCCATGGCGGTGGTGCCGCGTGCAGATCATACGCAATTGTCGCTGACACATGATCCACAAGATTTTGGCCAATCCCGCACAGATCCGCCACCACCTCAATGCCGTGCGCGCGCAACTGCGCAGCGGGGCCTATGCCGGATACCATCAACAGCTGCGGCGTATTGATGCTTCCCGCGCATAAAATCACCTCACGACGCGCGGTTATCATCCCCGCCTCTGTCACAGCGCCAACCACCCGCGTTGCGTCAAACAGCAGGCGTTCGGCCAAGACCCCCGTCATCACGCGCAGGTTTTGCTGCGTGCCGATCAGCGGATGAAGATAGGCAACCGATGACGACTGGCGCAGATCGCCCTGCGCGTTCAGCGGAAACCACCCCGCCCCTGCACCAACCGGGCCCCGAAAATTCCGCTCTGGCAGACCCAGCTCTACACCCGCTTCTATAAATGCCCGGCTTAGCGCATTGCCCGGCGGCGAAGCCTCGATCCCGATCATAGCCTCAACCCGCTGCAAGGCAGCCGCCATATCCTGCGGCCCCCACCCCGTGGCCCCTGACGCAACCCAATTTTCCAGATCCGATGCAGGCGGCGGCAAAAACGCGCAATCATTGTGGTTGGCGCAACCGCCCAGCATTTTTGCCCGCGCATAGGCAATCGTGCCGGCACCGCCCTGCACTGGCTGCGCGCCATACCCCCAGTCATAGGTTTCATCCTGCGCTTCCAGCTGCGACATATACCGCGCTGCCGGATCATGCTGATCAGACCGCCCTGCCTCGACCAAAATCACTTGGGCAGCGGTCAGCGTGGCCAGACGAGAGGCTACAATCGCCCCCGCAGAACCGCCACCAATCACCAGATAATCGCAATCTACAGCCATGCCAGATTGATATTCAGCGCCGCAGAAATACGCAAGCTCGCAACGATCAGGTCACCAGCCCCAAACCAAAGTCCGCTACACCCCGGCCGCGCGAAACCACGCTACAATCTGCGCCCGCTCGGCAGGCTCAACCCCGGTCAAATTCCCCGGCGGCATCGCATGGCTTATGCCCGCCTGCAGATAAATCCGCCGCGCTGCACCGGCTATCTGGGCAGGTGTCTCCAGATGCAGGCCTTTCGGGGCCCATAGCATGCCGTCCCACACCGGTTCGGCCGCATGGCACATCGAACAGCGCCCCTGCACGATTGCAGTTACATCTTCAAACCCTGCCGCCGATGCAAACCGCAGCGCCTCGCCCTTCAGATCTGCCTCACCCTCCACCACCGCCATAGGCACAGACGACAACCATGCGATGATCAGGAACAACACCACCGTCACCCCCCATGTCCAATGCGGGTTGCCGCGGCGCGCGTGCTTTGTGTTGAACCAATGCCGGATCGTGACCCCCATCAAAAACACCAGTGACGCGATCACCCAATTGTAGGGCGTCGCAAACACCAGCGGGTAATGGTTCGACAGCATCAAGAACAGCACGGGCAACGTCAGATAATTGTTATGCGTAGAACGCTGCTTGGCGATCTTGCCATATTTCGGGTCCGGCTTGCGCCCCGCCTTCAGATCGGCCACCACAATCCGCTGGTTCGGCATGATGATGAAAAACACATTCGCACTCATGATCGTGGCGGTAAACGCGCCCAGATGCAAAAGCGCCGCCCGGCCCGAGAAGACTTGCGTATAGCCCCAGGCCATGCCCACCAAAATCACATAAAGCCCCAGCATCAGGCGCGTGTTGTCATCGCCAAACCGGCTTTTGCAGATCAGGTCATAGACCACCCAGCCAAACGCCAGTGACCCGATGGAAATCGCCACCGCTTGGCCTGTCGTCAACTGCATCACAGTCGGGTCAATCAGATACAGCTCCGCCCCCAGATAATAGACCAGAAACAGCATGAAAAAGCCGGAAAGCCACGTCGCATAACTCTCCCACTTGAACCACACCAGATGATCCGGCATCGCATCAGGTGCCACCAGATATTTCTGCAGATGGTAAAAGCCGCCGCCATGCACCTGCCATTCTTCACCATCCGCGCCGCTGGCCAGATTGCGATCCCGGTGCAGCCCCAAATCCAGCGCGATGAAATAAAACGAAGATCCGATCCACGCGATCCCGGTGATCACATGCGTCCAGCGGGCTGCAATCTCGACCCATTCCCACAACACTGCCAAGTCATACATCGCGCGCGCCCCTCAAATCCGTCTTCATCCTACCCTGATCCCCACTTCCCAGTGAATTCTGAAAATACCTCAGGACTTTCAACCAGAACCTGATAATACTTTGCGCGATCCGGCAAAGGAAAACCGCAGATGTCCTATGTCAACAATGTCCGCATGTTCGTGCGTGTCTACGAATTGGGCAGCATGTCCGCCGCCGCCCGTGATCAGCGCACCTCGCCCGCCGTCGCCTCCGCCCGCATTTCGGACCTCGAAAAACACCTCGGCGTCCGCCTGTTCAGCCGCACCACCCGCAGCCTGCAACCCACCGAAAACGGCCGCATCTTCTACGACGGCGCGCGTCGCATCCTGGACGCAATAGATGACGCCGAATCCGCCGTGATGGATGTTACCCAAAACCCGCGCGGCACCATCTTTATTGCAGCCCCGCTTGGCATAGGCCGCCGCTTCATTGCTCCGCATGTGCCGCTGTTCAAGGATCAATACCCGCAAATCGACGTCCGCCTGCGCCTGTCTGACCGACCCATAGATGTGGTGGCCGAAGGCATCGACGTCGCCTTTCACTTGGGCCTCCTCGACGATTCCACTCTCAAAGTCCGCCAGGTCGCCGATTGCCCGCGCCTTCTCTGCGCCGCCCCCGCCTATATCGAAAAACGCGGCAACCCGGTGGATGGCGCAGCCCTCGTACAAGACAGACATGATTGCCTGAACCTGCGCTTTCCCGGTGCCAAAGAATTCCAATGGGCCCTGCAAACCCCAGACGGCACTCGCCGTTTCGAAATCACCGGCCCCTTCGAATCCGATGATGGCGATGTGCTAACAGGCTGGGCGCTGGATGGCCGCGGCATCGTGCTGAAGCCGATCTTCGAGGTCGCCGCCCACCTCCGCGCCGGCCGCCTGATCCCGGTCGCCACCGCCACCCCGCCGCTGCCCACCCAACTTTCCGCCCTCTCGCAACACCGCCGCCTGAAAGACCCTAAGGTGCGCCTGTTCACGGATTTCATGGCGAGCCACTGCCGCGATGCGTTGAGGCGGGAGGTGGAGGGCACGGCGTAATCTGATGCCTGTCGCTACCGCCACTCCGCCCTTGCCCCCTCAACTTTCCGCCCTGTCGCAACACCGCCGCCTGAAAGACCCCAAGGCCCGGCTGTTCACCGGTTTCATGGCCACCCACTGCCGCGATGCGCTAAGGCGCGAAACGGATGGCACGACCTAACGCGCTTTTTCTGTTCAAAAATATCCCGGGGGAGAGCCGCGCAAGCGGCGAGGGGGCAGCGCCCCTCAACTCCCCCGATACGTCGAATAGGCAAACGGCGATATCAACAGCGGCACATGGTAATGCGCGCCCGCATCCGTCACCCCAAACCGGATCGGGATCTCATCCAGAAACAAAATCTCGCCCTCCGCCTGCCCGGACCTCCGCAAATACTCTCCCGCGCAAAATACCAACTCATATACCCCCACCACAAACGCAGCCCCCGCCAGCATCGGCGCATCGGTGCGCCCGTCGCTATTCGTCACCGCCTCGGCCAAACGCTCCCGATCGTTCGCCACCACCCGGTACAACAAAATCCGCACCCCCGCCGCAGGCTTGCCCCGCGCGGTATCCAGCACATGCGTCGTCAAACCCACCATCGCGCTCTCCCTCATTCAGCCGCACCCTAGCCGCAAACAACGCCGCTTGCGACCAACCCCGCACCAATAAACACTTAACCGCATTTTTTGATAAACACCCCGCCAAAACCCGCATAGTCTCGCGCCATGTCAGATGATTTCATGCCCCCCCGCTACCCCCGTGATTTTCGCGGCCACGGCCCCACCCCGCCCGATGCCGCTTGGCCCGGTGGCGCGAAAATCGCCATCAGCATCGTGCTGAACTTTGAGGAGGGCGGCGAAAACAACATCCTGCACGGCGACCAAGCATCCGAGGCGTTCCTATCCGACATCGCAGGCGCGCAACCGTGGCCGGGCCAACGCCACGCCAACATGGAATCGCTCTATGATTACGGCGCGCGCGCGGGCTTCTGGCGCCTGCACCGCCTGTTCACCGCGCGCCAAATTCCCGTCACCATCTACGGCGTCGCCACCGCCCTTGCCCGAAACCCCGAACAGGTAGCGGCCATGAAATCCGCAGGCTGGGAGATTGCCTCGCACGGCCTGAAATGGGTCGACCACCGCGATATGCCGGAAGACGTGGAACGCGCCGCCATAACCGAAGCCATCCGCCTGCACACCGAAGTTGTGGGCCAACCCCCAACAGGCTGGTACACAGGCCGCTCCTCGATCAACACCCTGCGCCTCGCGGCTGAGTCCGGCGCGTTCCAATGGCTGTCCGACACCTACGATGACGACCTGCCCTATTGGGCCGAATTCGGCCCCCGCGACCAGCTGATCATCCCCTACACTTTGGAGGCAAACGACATGCGCTTTGCCACCGCCCCCGGCTACACCGATGGTGCGCAATTTTTCCAATACCTGAAAGACAGCTTCGACACGCTTTATACCGAAGGCGAACAAGGCCAGGCCAAGATGTTCTCCATCGGCCTGCACTGCCGCCTGATCGGCCGCCCCGGCAAAATCGCAGGACTAAAACGCTTCCTCGACTACGCGCAAAGCCACGCCGATGTCTGGTTCCCCACCCGCGGCGACATCGCCACCCACTGGGCCAAAACCCACCCGCACAAACGGTTTGAACGCCCCTCACAAATGTCGCTCCCCCGCTTCACCCAACTCTACGGCAGCATCTTCGAGCATTCCCCCTGGATCGCCACCCGCGCCCACGCGCTGGAACTCGGCCCCGCCCACGATTCTGCCGCTGGCCTCCACAATGCCCTAACCCGCATCTTCCGCTCCGCAACACCATCCGAGCGCCTTGGCGTCCTGCAAGCCCACCCCGACCTCGCCGGCAAACTCGCAGCCGCCAAATCCCTCACCCCCGACAGCACGCTTGAACAAGCCTCCGCCGCCCTCGACGCCCTCACCGACGCCGAGCGCACCCAGTTCCAACACCTCAACACCACCTACACCACCAAACACGGCTTCCCCTTCATCATCGCCGTGCGCGATAATACCAAGGCAAGCATCCTCGCCGCGTTCAGGGCCCGGATTGCAAATGACACGGAGACGGAATTCAAAACCGCATGTGGACAGGTTGAGCGGATAGCAGAGTTGCGGTTGAAGGATGTTTTGCCGTAAGGCTAAAGTAAGGAATGTCGGTAAAAACTGATTCAAATAACGTAGAAGAGGGTGATAAGAGAAAATATGGCTGCATCACAAATCTCGGCATGTCTTAAGTCTTTTGGAGTAAAATTTTGAAAACTAATGAAAATGAAACTTTGACAATGGAAATTTCAGGCGCATTGAAGGTGAATCTTGAGACAATTCGAAGTTTCATTGCTTTGGATGTTGCTGGCGATAAGGGGAACAGGGATGCATCTATAATCAGAGAGGCGTGTGGGAATGTCTATCACTTTATCATGAATAAACAGCTGGGTTTAGAGCCTTCCTGTCGTGACCCCGGAATGACCTATATGTCGGAAACGCTTCACGAACAGTTGAAAAGAGACAAGACCGCTAAAATGATCAAGGAGCATTTGGTCCCCATGAAGTGCATCGCAGTGGCCCTGCGTGGCGTGACTGAGTTGAAGAAGATATACGAAGAGTTAGAAAAAAACATGAAGGTTGTTTGGATTACACCAGAAGAAAATATTCGTTTAAACAAACTTTACCGCTCTACGATTCCAATTAATGGTAAAACTCGGCACGAAGATGTTGAGATAATACATCAAGCCGATCTGGTGAGATTCAAAAAACCACAATCAAAGAAAACAACCAAATAGTTTTTTGAAACCACTGTGTTGGCTCCAAATTTTAGCTGCCTATCCAATTAAGCTGACGCACATTTTAAAACAGTATCTCTGCGATTAACACACCCTCCCCAAAGGACCGCACCCCATGACCCAATACCACGCCCCCCAAGGTGGCCTCCCCCCGCAAACCACGCTGCACACAGGCCGTGCCGTCTTCACCAATTCCTACGCCG
The DNA here is from genome assembly GCA_043721855.1 of Pseudorhodobacter sp. Taxonomy (GTDB): domain Bacteria; phylum Pseudomonadota; class Alphaproteobacteria; order Rhodobacterales; family Rhodobacteraceae; genus JACMNW01. The sequence goes on along the minus strand of JAYSPY010000134.1, from coordinate 2,907 downwards.
TCATCCCCAAGGGTTGCTTTTCCGACATCGTCACCAGCAGGATCCCCGGCTGGGACCACACCAAACTCTGGCTCATAGCCCGCCCCCTCTCCGGCTTTTCCGAAACCTTCAGCCACTATGTCATGCAAGTAGAACCCGGCGGCGGATCAGACGCGCCAGACCCGGAACCGGCTGCGCAAAGCATCCTGTTCTTCACCCACGGCGAAGCCACACTCACGATCAACGGCGAAGGCTTCGACCTCGGCCCCGGCTCTTACGCCTACATCCCCGCCGGTGCCAAATGGACCCTGCTGGCCGAAGGCTCCGACCCCGCCCGCTTCCACTGGATCCGCAAGCTATACGAACCGGCCCCCGGCATCGCCGCCCCGAAAGCCTTCGTCACCCGCGACCAGGATATGACCCCCACCCCGATGCCCGACACAAACGGCGTCTGGGCCACCACCCGCTTTGCCGACCCGTCAGACCTTGCCCATGATTGCCACGTCAACATCGTCACCTTCCAACCGGGTGGCCTGATCCCGTTCGAGGAAACCCACGTCATGGAACACGGCCTTTACGTGCTGCAGGGGCGCGCCGTCTACAAACTCAACCAAGACTGGGTCGAGGTAGAGGCAGGCGATTACATGTGGCTGCGCGCCTATTGCCCGCAAGCCTGCTACGCCGCTGGCCCCGGCCCCTTCCGCTACCTTCTTTACAAAGACGTCAACCGCCACGCAAAACTCCGCGGCCCCGGCGCATTCGGCCCCCCTGCCTGACCCGTTACCGAACCAAACCCGCGCCCCGATTTCATTTTTGCCCAAATATCCCACGGGGGTCTGGGGGTGTGAAACCCCCAGCGCCTGCCAAACGCGGAACCTATCCCATGAGACACACCCTTACCACCGAACCCCTTACCCCCAGTGCTTTCGCCCCCTTTGGCGATGTTCTTGATGCCATAGGTGATCACCACCTGATCAACCAAGGCCAATGCCGCCGCCACCACAACCGCGCCCGGCTTGACTTCGCCGATGCCGCCCCCGGCATCTCGATTTTTCACGCTGAGGCGCGCAGCCTCCCATACACACTGACCCTGATCGAGCGTCACCCAAAAGGCTCGCAAGCCTTCATCCCGATGACCAGCCATCCTTTTCTGGTCATCGTGGCACTTGATCCAAGGCCAGTTCCCCGCGCCTTCCTCACCAACGGCGCCCAAGGCATCAACCTGCACCGTGGCACTTGGCACGGCGTCCTCACCCCCCTGCATTCCCCCGGCCTTTTCGCCGTGATCGACCGCATCGCAGACGACCCGAACCTCGAGGAACACCACTTCGAAACTCCATGGGTCGTCACCGCATAAAACCACCGCATTAAACCGCTGGCACCGCCGCCGCCGATCTGCAATCGTCCGGCCAAGCAGCCAAGGACGCACCATGTCAAAGGGCATCACTGCCCCCACCCTAACCGGCAAACCCCGCCCCGGCCTTTGCACCGATTGCGGCGTATCCCGGCAAGGATCGGGGCAAAGATTGCGGCCACGCCTGCCAATTCATAAGGCCCGATTATGACAGCCTCGAATCCCAAACCCACGGCCGCACCACCAACCCGGCCCTGGGCGAAGAACACTTCTTCGGCGTCACCCAAACCATGCTGCGCTCCCGCCTGACGCCCGCCGCAAAGGGTGCGCAATGGACCGGTATCACCACCACCATCGCCGCCAAACTGCTGGAATCCGGCGCGGTTGACGCCGTGCTCACCGTCGCGCCAGATCCCGCCGATAAATGGAAACCCCTGCCCGTCATCATCACCGATCCCGCCGATATGGGACAGGCGCGGGGCATGCGGATGGGTTACGCCCCCACCCTTGCGCTACTGGAACCCGCCGCCGCCGCAGGATACAAACGTATCGCCTTCATCGGTATCCCTTGCCAGGTCTACGCCCTGCGCGCGCTGGAAACCCAGCTTGGGTTTGATCGCATCTACGTCATCGGCACCCCGTGTTCCGACAACACCACGACCGCGAATTTCCACACTTTCCTCAACCTGCTCGACCCCAAACCCGATACCGTTTCTTACCTGGAATTCCGCGCCGATTTCAAAGTGGAGCTGCGCTTTGACGATGGCCGCGCGACCAAACTGATCCCGTTCTTAGCCCTCCCCATCAGCCAGCTACCCGCCGATTTCTTCCCGCTCACCTGCAAAACCTGCGTCGATTACACCAACCGGCTGGCAGACATCACCATCGGCTACATGGGCGGCGACGGCGACCAATGGCTGATCATCCGCAACGCCCGAGGCGCGGAACTGCTGTCCCTCATCGCACCAAACCTCATCACAAAACCCCTCACCGACAAAGGCAAACGAGGCTCCGCCGTCAAAGGCTTCCTGGAAAACACCGCCCGCGCCGCAGGCGGCATGCCCCTTCGCCGCATGCCAAACTGGCCGCGCCCCGTTGTTTCTTTCCTGCAACCCCGCATCGGCCCACGCGGTCTGGAATTCGCGAGGGCACGGGTCGAGATGAAAGCCGTGGAGACCATCCTCCACCTCCGCCGCACCCACCCCGCCCGGATCAAGAACATGGTCCCGAAACATGTGTGGCGGCTGGTGGAACGCTATGGGCTGGTGCCGGAAAAGGACGAGGAGCGCTAACCCCCGCCCCCACCCCGCCCCACCGTAGGATGGGCAATCTGCCCATCTTGCCCCCACCCCAACCGCAGTCCCGGGCCCGACCCGGGACCTCAACCAACCACCAGGTCCCGGATCATGTCCGGGACTGCGCGCACAAATTTGCACCCCGTAAACTGCGCATTTATTGCGTACCACTGACCTCACTCCCCTCTCAAACCCGTCGCCCCCCTCCCCCTCGTGGGGAGGGATGGGGTGGGGGGCCACCCAAACCCGCAGCCATGCGCCCCCCCCCCCCCCCCCCCC
>JAYSPY010000133.1:0-47369 GCA_043721855.1 Pseudorhodobacter sp. | reverse complement strand
TGGTGTGTGAGGTGCATACCACCCATCCGCTGTCGGATTGGACCGGATTTTACCGGGTTGTCGGGCCGGAGCTGTTGAAAATCGGCCCGTATCAGGGCGGGCATGGCTGTCTTGTCATTCCGTTTTCGCGGGGGGTTTGCGGGGCCGTGGCGCGCACCGAACAGGCGCTGATTGTGCCAGATGTCGATCTTTTTCCAGACCATATCGCCTGCGCATCCAGCACCCGGTCGGAACTTGTGCTGCCGGTCTGGAACGGGTCGGGCATGCTTTTGGCGGTGCTGGACCTTGACAGCAACACGCCTGCGGCTTTTACCGAAACAGACGCGACGCGGCTTGCGGCAATTCTTGCCGACGTGTTTCGCACGGCAAGATAGGACCGTAATATGGCATTGATCACTCTTCTGGATGGCGGCATGGGGCAAGAACTGGTTGCCCGGTCTGGCGATGTGCCTACGCCACTTTGGGCGACGCGCGTGATGCTGGATCACCCCGGTATGGTGCGCGCAATTCACGCCGACTATTTTTCCGCCGGGGCCAGCATTGCCACCACCAATACCTACGCCATTCATCATGACCGGTTGGTCCACTTTGATTTGGATGATCAATTTGAATTCTTGCACCACAGCGCCCTTGCCCAAGCAACTGAGGCCAGGGCGGCGCATGGCAGGGGGCTGATTGCAGGGTCGATGGGGCCATTGATCGCCACCTACCGCCCCGAGGTCACGCTTCCGCTGGATGAAGCCACGCCTAAATATGCTGAAATTGCCTCGCTTATTGGCCCACATGTGGATTTGATCCTGATAGAAACGATGGCATCGGTTTTGCAAGCCGAAGGTGCCTTGAAAGGCGCGCAGGCGGCGGGCAAACCTGTGTGGCTTTCATGCAGCGTCAATGATCATGATGGGACAGTTCTGCGGTCGGGTGAACCCATTACAGACCTTGGCCGGATTATTGATCAATACCATCCAGCGGCGGTGTTGGTGAACTGTTCCGTCCCCGAGGCGATGGCGGCGGCGCTGGCAGAGGTGGCGAAGTTTGGGTTGCCGTTCGGGGCCTATGCAAACGGGTTTACCCATATCTCCGGCAACTTTCTGAAAGACGCTCCAACGGTGGCAGCGTTGAGTCATCGACATGATTTGACACCTGCGAAATATACAGACTTTGCCATGGGTTGGGTGGCACAGGGTGCTACGATAGTGGGCGGTTGCTGCGAGGTGGGCCCCGCGCATATCCGGCATTTGCATGATGCGCTGATCGCGGCTGGTCATACGGTCGTATGATCGAGTTTACCTATAATCCACCCATGGACCCGCTGGTGATTGCTTACGAGGATGCGCAGATCATCGTGGTAGATAAACCATCTGGCTTGCTGTCGGTGCCGGGTAAAACGGTAGGGCGCAGAGATTGTGTTGAACTGCGCTTGCGCGCGATGCACCCGGAATCTTTGTTGGTGCACAGGTTGGATTGCGACACATCAGGCGTCATGATCTTTGCGAGATCAAAGGCAGCGCAGGGATTTCTTGGGCAGGAGTTTGAAAAGCGCCGTTCAGAAAAGACATATATTGCAAGGCTTTGGGGGCGACTTACGCCGCAGACTGGCCGGGTTGACCTGCCGCTTGGCACCGATTGGCCGAACCGCCCGCGCCAGCAAGTGGACCATGAAAACGGCCGCGCAGCACAGACCGATTGGAAAGTGCTGGGCTATGACGGCGCCACAACGCGCGTGGTGCTGCATCCGCTGACCGGGCGCAGCCATCAGCTCAGGGTGCATATGCTGGAACTTGGGCATCCAATTTTGGGCGACCCGATTTATGCCGCCGGCCCAGCGTTGGAATTTCCGCGGCTGATGCTGCACGCGCAAAGCCTGACGTTGCATCACCCGGCGACGGGTGACCTGGTGACTTTTTCGGCAGTGTGCCCGTTCTAAACGATCCACCCTGTTGCCAGGGCCTGCGCCCAATCTTCAAACCCGGCGGCGCGGGCGACGACACTTTTGGTGTCATACGGCACAAGGCGGTGGTTGACCGTCCACTGCGCGCCCACACTGTCTAGAACGGCATAGGCGGCATAGGGGGTGCCTGCGTAGATGTGCCTGGCAGATGGGGCGGAATGGTCGGTAAAGCCGGGGCAGCCGACAGAGCCGGGATTAACAATCAAGCGCCCATCGACGAGCCTCACGCTGCGTGCGACATGGGTATGGCCGCACAGCATCAGCGACTGCGGAATGTCTTTTGCACGGGCCGTGATCTTATCCAAAGCGGCACGGCGGGGGGAACCGTCTGGAGTGTAGGCCTCCAGCCAATAAGACAAATCATCCTGCGGCGTTGCATGGCACAGAAACGCGTCGTCGATCACGGCATTCGCGGGCAACGCCGCAAGCCATGCCAGCGTTTCGGCAGACAGGGTATCATGCGCCCGTCTATCCCATGCGTCCATGGCTTTCGGGTCTGCCAACCAGCGGTCATGGTTGCCGCGCACGGTGGCGGCAAAATGGGTTCCGGCCAGCAAATGCGTGGTGCGGGCGGCGTCCAGCGGGCCGGAAAAACAATCGCCAAGGTTGACCATCGCATCAGGGGATTGATCCAGCACGTCAACCAACACCGCAGCCAAAGCATCGGCATTGCCGTGGATATCGCCAAGGACGTCGATGCGGGTCATTCGGCGGCGGTGTCTTGTGCGCCGTCCCAGCCCGATATTGCCTTTACCTCCAGAAATTCCTCGATGCCCCAGTGTCCGCCTTCGCGTGCCCGGCCCGATGCTTTGACACCGCCGAATGGCGCGCCCGCAGAGCGGGATTTACCGTTCATTTCCACCATGCCAGACCGCAATGCGCGGGCAAGGCGGTTGCGGCGGGCACCATCGGATGATTGCACATAATTGGTCAGGCCGTATGGCGTATCGTTGGCAATCTGCACGGCCTCTGCTTCGGTATCAAAGGGGATGATCGACAGCACGGGCCCGAAGATTTCTTCGCGCTCGATCGTCATGCCGGGGGTGACATCGGCAAACACCGTGGGGCGGACGTAAAAGCCGCGATTCAGGCCATCGGGGCGGCCAAGGCCACCGGCGATCAGGCGTGCGCCCTCATCAATGCCGGTTTGGATGAAGCCTTGAATTTGATCCCATTGGCGTTGGTTGACGACCGGCCCGATGTGATTGCCGGGCTCGGACGCCGGGCCAACCTTGATGGACGCTGCCACTTCGGCGGCAATTTCAACAGCGCGGGCATAGGCGGGGCGTTCGACCAGCATACGCGACGGCGCATTGCAGGACTGGCCTGAATTGTTCATCATATGGCGCACGCCGCGTTCAACGGCGCGGTCGTCGGCATCGGCAAAAATCAGGTTGGCGCCTTTGCCGCCCAGCTCCAGCGCCACGCGTTTCAGAGTTTGAGCGGCGGCCACGGAAATGGCACGGCCCGCGCGGGTGGAGCCGGTGAAAGAGATCATCTCGATATCAGGGTGGGCAGAAAGCTGCGAGCCGACACCGGGGCCATCGCCGTTGACCAGATTGAACACACCGGGGGGCAGGCCCGCATCGTCGCAAAATTCGGCAAACAGCATCGACGACAGGGGCGATTCTTCTGACGGTTTCAGAACGCAGGTGCAACCTGCCAGCAGCGCCGGGATCACCTTCAGGGTGACCTGGTTCATCGGCCAGTTCCACGGCGTGATCAGCCCGACGACACCGATCGGTTCCAGTGCTATGCGGTCGTTCGGTGTGTTGGCGTTCAGCGGGCGGATCCATTCCATCTGGTCAAATGCGGTGAGGAAGTTTTTCAGATGCCATGGCAGGCAGGGGGCCTGGGCGTCGCGGCTCATATCCATCGGCGCGCCCATCTCCAGGCTGATGGCGTGCGCCATTTCTTCAACCCGCGCTTCGTATTGTTCCAAGATCGCCGCAACGAAGGCACGCCGTGTGGCACGGGGGGTGACGGACCATGTGGAAAAGGCCGCTTTGGCCGCGGCGACGGCGGCGTTGGTATCGGCTGCATCGCCAAGGCTGATGGTGGCGCAGGGTTCTTCGGTGGACGGATTGATGACCGCGCAGTCACGCGGTGTGGCGGGGGCGACCCAAGCGCCGTTGATGTAGAATGTGCGTTTATCGAGCATTGGAGCCTCCGGGTAATTTGATCATATTGTGGCAGCGCGGGCGAACGGGTGCAAGTCCCGGCTGAGGTGGTGCGTATTCGGGGAAAGCTATCCGAGGTGCGGGAAAACATTTGTTGATTTGCGACATGTGGTGAACGTGGTTCTCTTTTGATGGCCGATTAACGCGGGGGGATGAAACTTCGTTCCGTTTGGATTATCTTGGCGGGGTAGCATTCAAACCGACGGAGAACCCACATGTCGATCCGCATCAATGATCTTGCACCTGATTTCACCGCCGATTCTACCGCCGGGACCATTCATTTTCATGATTGGGTGAGCGATGGTTATGCCATCATCTTTTCGCACCCGCGCGATTTTACGCCGGTCTGCACGACTGAATTTGGCGCTGTAGCGCAGCTTGCCCCGGAATGGGCCAAGCGCAACACCAAGGTGATTGGGGTGTCGGTGGATTCAGTTTCGGACCATGAAAAATGGAAGCGCGATATTGAGGCGTTCGGCGGCGCTGCTGCGGATTTTCCAATTATCGACGATTCGTCGCTGACCGTGGCCAAGGCTTACGATATGTTGGCCGCCGATTACTATTTGCCAGCGGAAGGCCGCACGCCCGCGCATAGCCAAACGGTGCGCACCGTGTTCATCGTGGGGCCGGACAAAAAGATCAAGCTGACGATGAGCTATCCGATGACCGTGGGTCGCAATTTTGCCGAAATTTTGCGGGCGCTGGATGCGGTGCGCACCACAGACGGCGTGCCACTTGCGACGCCGGCCAACTGGATGCCGGGGCAAGATGTGATCGTAGCCTTGTCATTGAACAATGAGGCGGCAGAGGCGCGGTTCGGGCCGCTGGATATTAAGCTGCCGTATCTGCGGTTTGCGAAGGTGCCGAAGTAGGGCGCTTTTTGTCGGGCTAAGCGGGGGTTTCACACCCCGTCGCCATTGGGCTTGAACCAATGGCGCCTTCAATGGCGACCCCCGTGGGATATTTGAAAACAGAAAAATTCGCCGCGTTATTGGTAGCGGGCGTAGCCAAGATCTGCGGTTTTGATATCGGCTGGTTTGCCGGAGATAAGGTCAGCCAGCACCCGGCCTGATCCGGCGGCCATGGTCCAGCCAAGGGTGCCGTGGCCGGTATTGAGCCAGAGGTTTGACACTGTCGAGGCACCAAGGATCGGGGTGCCATCAGGGGTCATGGGCCTGAGCCCGCTCCAGAACGTGGCCTTGGATTGATCGGCGGCACCGCCAAACAGGTCTTCAACCGAGAATTGCAGCGTTGTTTTGCGGCGTGCGTGCAGTGTGTTGTTGAAGCCGGATATTTCCGCCATGCCGCCTGCGCGGATGCGGGTGCCCAGCCTTGTGATGGCGATTTTGTAGCTTTCGTCCATGATGGTGGAAACGGGGGCTTTGCTTTCGTCTATGATGGGGGCGGTGATCGAATAGCCTTTTACTGGGTAGACCGGCAGGCGCATACCAAAGGGGCGGGCCATCATCGGGGAATAGCTTCCCAATGCCAGAACGAAGGCGTCGGCGGGGATGCGGCCCTTGGATGTGTGGGCGGCGGCGATTTTTGCGCCGTCTTTTTCCAAACGGTCGATGCTGGTGCCAAAATGGAAAGTAACGCCAGCCGCCTTTGCCATATCGGCAAGGCTGTTGGTGAATTTATAGCAATCGCCGGTTTCGTCCCCCGGCAACCGTAGCCCGCCCATGAATTTGGCGCGGTTGGGTGCAAGGCCGGGTTCAGCGGCGATGCAGCCTTCGGCATCCAGCACCTCAAACGGAACGCCGTCTGCTTTTAGAACCTTGATGTCTTTGTAGGCAGCATCGACCTGTTTCTGAGTGCGGAACAGTTGCAGGGTGCCCTGTGTCCGTTCGTCATACGCGATACCCGTGTCGGCGCGCAGCTGCATCAGGCAATCACGCGAGTATTCCGCCAGCCGCACCATGCGGCTTTTGTTGATGCCGTAGGCGGCTGTCGTGCAGTTCAGCAGCATCCGCGTGACCCATTCAATTTTCGCAAAATCTGGGCGCGCGTTGATGATCAAGGGGGCGTGGTGCATGAACAGCCATTTGACGGCTTTCATGGGAATTCCAGGTGCGGCCCAGGGTGAGGCGTAGCCGGGGCTGATCTCGCCCGCGTTGGCAAAGCTGGTTTCCAGCGCGGGGCCAGTTTGACGGTCGATCACCGTAACGTCATGGCCCGCCTTTGCCAGATACCACGCCGAGGTGACGCCGATGACGCCTGCACCAAGGATGATGATACGCATGAGGGTTTTCCTGCCAAAGACCATTTGGTGCAGGATAGGGCAAACTATCCACAATTTGTTGGCGAACATTGCGAGTGTTATCAGCATTTGAGCAATGAAAAGTTATCTGATGGCCATTACAGTGAAGAAATTATCATATATCTTTTCAATCTACGAAGAAACTGTTCTGCTAGGCGCGAGTCAGAATATGCGCTTCAGTCGCGGATAATCTGGCACGAGCGGCGATGGGGCAGCCGGTTTTGCGCAGGGAGCGGGTCCAGAGGCGCAGGGCTGACTTGGCGCTCCACGGGAGGGTGGCATGGATCAGCCAGCGTCGCAATTCTGGTGGCAGGCGGTCGTGTACTGCCATGGCGCAGCCTTTGCGGGCGCGGGGGCTGGACAGGTTGGTCATGCGGCGACTTTGCGCTTCCATTCCGGGAAGGGGTCTGAAAACCCGGTCCATGCCAGTGGCGTGAATTCGGATGCCGGGATCAGGGCGGCATCTAGGGCAAGGCGCAAGGCGGCCTCTTTCATGCCAGAGCCGATAAACACCAGTTCCTGACGGCGATCGCCCCAAGGCTCCTGCCATTTGCTTGCCACTTCGGACAGCGCATCTGGGTGCGTGGGCCAGCGTTCGCAGGGTACGGACGCCCACCAGCCACCTAACGGTGTGACCGAAGACACCGCGCCTGCCAGCGAAAATTCTGCCGCCCGGTTGGGGCGCGATGCCATCCAGAAATGGCCCTTGGCGCGGATTACGCCGGGGAGATCGGCGTTCAGGACGCCATGAAGGCAGCCGGGGTAAAAGGGTTGCTTTGCGCGGTAGACGAAACTGGAAATTCCGTATTCTTCGGTTTCCGGCTGGTGATGGGCAAAGCCATACAGTTTTTTGGCGCAGTAGGGATGTTCATGGGCAGGGTCAAAATCGAAAAGGCCGGTATCAAAAATCTCGTTTGCATCGACGACCAACCGATCCGTCTCGATCAGGCGCGCATCGGGGTCCAGCGCCTTGATGATCTTGCGGGCGGCGTCGGTGCGGCTGGGGCCAGCATCACGGGTTTTGTTCAGCACCACCACATCGGCGAACTCGATCTGTTCGGTCAGCAGGTTGACGAGGCTACGAGTGTCATCCGCGCCCAAGGATTCGCCCCGATCAGCCAGAAAATCATGGCTGGAGAAATCTTTGAGCAGATTGATCGCATCCACCACGGTGACCATGGTATCAAGGCGGGCCACGTCCGCCAGGCTTTCCCCATCGTCACTGCGGAAATCAAATGTGGCGGCGACGGGCAGCGGTTCGGCGATGCCGGGACGTTCAATCATCAGATAGTCAAAGCGGCCATCATCGGCCAGATGTTTCACCTCGATCAGCAGGTCGTAGCACAGCGTGCAGCAGATGCAGCCATTGGTCATTTCGACCAGCTTTTCGTCGGTGCGCAACAGATCGGCCCCATCGCGGATCAGGTCGGCGTCTATGTTTACCTCGGACTTGTCATCGACGATCACCGCCACCCGGCGGCCATCGCAGTAGTTCAGCACATGGTTCAAAAAGGTGGTTTTACCCGCACCCAGAAAGCCGGAAAGGACCGTGACGGGAAGGCGGGTATCACGCCCTATCGAATCCTGTAATGTTATACTATTATAGTATCTGATCCGCACTCGGGTTTGCAGGGGCGGTGTGGTCTACTTGCAGAACCGCTGGTTCAGGCTGCAGATTTCTTGGCGTAAAGCACGACGCGGGTATCCATGGGAACGGTGTCATAAAGCTGCGTCACATGGTCGTTCACCAGCCGCACGCAGCCATTGGAGACGGCCGATCCGATGGTCCACGGCTCTGGTGTGCCGTGAATGCGCAAGAACGTATCGCCGCGCGCGTCGTCAAACAGGTAAAGCGCGCGCGCGCCAAGTGGGTTGGACGGGCCACCCGGCATACCGTCGGCGTATTGCGCATAATGGCTGGGGCTGCGGGCGATCATTTCTTTGGTCGGCGTCCAGCTTGGCCATTCTTTCTTGGCGCCGACGCGAAAAATGCCGGGAATATAAAGATCACCGCGCCCGACGCCGACGGTATAGCGGATGGCTTTGTTATTGGCTTGGGTGAAGTAAAGAGAATAGGTATTCGGATCGACGTGAATTTCGCCGGGGGCAAGTTTGGATTTCAGCCGAACCTGTGTGGGAAGCTGCGCCTCTGTCAGCGCCCAGTCCTTGGGTTTTGTGCTGGCAAGGACCGGCGCTGCAAGCAAGGTTGCAGCTGCAATCGTGGTGCCTATAAAATGGCGGCGGGAAAGACATGGGGAAAACAGCATGTGCAACAACCTATACCAAAACGATAGTTCAGCGTTTTCCGATTAGACGATTCGGTGCCAGAGGGTGTTTGATCGCGGGCGCAGGATGGTGCAAAAAAGCCCCAGATTTGGCCGGAGCTTCGGGATTTTCGTAATCACAATCGCGTTTGGGTTGGGCTGATCGGTTAATCACAGATCATACATGATGTTGATGCGGGCGACGTATTTGCTGGTGCCTTTGCCCAAACGGGCCCCGGCATGCAGCACCGACCCCCGGTTCTGGCCATGCCGAAAGAACAGCGCGCGGCCGGTTTTCGGGGTCACGCGCGCGCCGTCTTCGCCCTTGTCGTAAAGCACGGTTTCACCGCCGATGATGCCATCTTCGGCGCCGTTCAGATACAAAAGCATCGTCAACATCGAATGCGTGCCACCCCATTGCGCCATGTGCTGGCCGTCTGACGACAGCCCAAACCCCGGCCAATCACCATCGGTATGCAGGTTAAACTCATCGCCGATGTCATAGCGATACATGTTGATGCGCTGGCTGAGACGGGGCGAAAGCGTGCGGCCTTGCAGCAAGGCTGGCAGATACGGGGCCATGCGACGGTGCAATTCGGCCATCGCAGCTTCGGGCGCTATCCAGTGCACGGTTTTGTTGCGGCGCATACCGGGGGGCGTGTTGATGCCCGGGGCCGCATCGCGGTAGCCCAGGCTTTCGGTCAGGGCGATGAAACGCGCAGCCTCGGGTTTGGTGATGACATCTTCGATGATGAAAGCAAGCTTTTCACCCAAAGGCACCGGATGCAGGCTGGCGGCGGGCGCATCTTCGCTGCGTAACAGGCCGGGGGCATCGCAAGCCCAGATCGGCGTGTCTTCCTCATACCCGCCTTCGGGAAGGGTGCCGGTCAAACGGGCAACGATGCGGGTGTCTATCGTGGCTTGGTTCATGGCGCACCTTTTGACGGGTCTATCGTGCGCGACATATCTTTGATTATATTATTGCGTGCAAGGTCAACTTCATGTGTTTCGCGGAAATGGGCAAAAGGGCCTTTAATGGCGGTAATGGTCAGATTTTTAACAGCGTCAGAAGGGGATCAAATGCGTAAAGCGCCGCCCTTCGCCCAGAAGAAGGTTGCAATGTGCGCACCAGACCCGCCTCTACCAGTCGCCGCGACAAGGCCCGGGCAGATGCTGCGGGAATACCTGAACGCTCGACAAACCGATCATTCTTGAAGACTGGATTGCCAAACACAAAATCAAGGGCTTGATCGTGAAACTGCGAATTTAGCACAATGCGGAACTGTTCGCGCATTTCGCCGTAAAGGACAAGAATGCGGTTGGCGGTATCAATGTTGACGCAAGCCTGTTCATGCAAAGCGTGCAGAAAAAACACCACCCACCCTGTCCAGTCGCCATCTTCTGACACCGCACGCATTCGCGCGATATATTCGCCCTTGTTGGCTTCAAAGTAGCCTGACACAAAAAAATTCGGTTCAGTCAAGATACCCAAGCGCCATAGCATCAACGTGATCAGCATACGCCCGATGCGCCCGTTGCCGTCATCAAACGGATGCAGCGCCTCGAATTCGACATGCGCGATCGCCGTGCGCAAAAGGGCCAAAACTTGATCATTGCCCATGTAGGCGACCAAGGTTTCCATCGCGGGTGGCAGTTGTTCGGGCGAGATGGGTACATAATAAACAGTGCCAGTCCGTTCATCGCCGATGTAGTTTTGCTCAATTTTGTATGCGCCGGATCGTTTCTTTGCGCCGCGGCCAAAGGCAAGCAAGGTTTGATGCGCGGACTTGATCAAATACTCTGAAAGCGGGCTACCGGCGGCCAAAGCTGCACGCGCAAGGCGCAGGGCGCGCGAATAGAGATAGGTTTCAATATCGTCATCCCTAGCCTCTGTGTGGGGGTCGGCGCCATCTGCGGTTTCTTCTGCTTCGAGGCGATAAAGGTCTTCCATTGTGGAAAACGTGCCCTCCATCCGCGAGGACGAAATAGCATCTTGTCGCTGCAACGGAGCGAGAAGCAGGCTACTGTTCACCATACTTGCCATTTTGGCGTCGTAACGGGCTAAAGAAGCTGATGCGTTGACAAGAGCTGGTGCTATTTGCTCGTAGTCAAGTTGCCGGGGAGGGAATTTTCCAGTGTGGTAGTGGGCTGCTTTGGTTAGGTCATATGATTTGACGTTCAAACTTAAGCCCTACTCTATCATCAAAAATGTTTGGCGGGAGAGTAGTCGCGGCTAAGACGTTTGACAATATTATTGTGAGGAATACTCTCATCAAGAGAGTTTGGTGTTAGTGTGGGCACTTCAAACTGGCTATACGATAGAAAGTATCTATATTCTAACATCAAAAAGCCCCGATGTTTCCACCGGGTCCTTTCGTTGCAATCGATTGTAAGGCTTATGCCTCGGCGCTTTCCGCAATCTCGGCGCCGGTTTCCTGATCGACCATCTTCATGCCAAGGCGCACTTTGCCACGGTCATCAAAGCCCAGAAGTTTGACCTTCACTTCCTGGCCTTCTTTCAGATGCTCGTTCGGGTGGGTCAGGCGTTTGTTGGCGATCTGGCTGACATGCACCAACCCGTCACGCTTGCCGAAGAAGTTCACGAAAGCACCGAAATCAACCAGTTTCACCACACGGCCGGTGTAGACTTTGCCTTCTTCCGGCTCTGCCACGATCGACCAGATCATGTCATAGGCCTTTTTGATGTTGTCGGCATTGTTCGACGCGATCTTGATCATGCCTTCGTCGTTGATATCAACCTTGGCACCGGAAACCTCAACAATTTCGCGGATGACCTTGCCGCCGGACCCGATGACTTCACGGATCTTGTCAGTCGGGATTTGCAGGGTTTCAATCTTTGGCGCGTATTCGCTAAAGCCTTGTGGGGCGGAAAGCGCTTTGTTCATCTCTTCCAGGATGTGCAAACGGCCATCGCGGGCTTGGGCCAGCGCCTGTTCCATGATCGCGGGCGTGATGCCGGCAATCTTGATATCCATCTGCATCGTGGTGATGCCGTTGGCGGTGCCTGCAACCTTGAAGTCCATATCGCCCAAGTGATCTTCATCACCAAGGATATCGGTCAACACGGCAAAACGGCCGTCTTCTTCGAGGATCAGACCCATTGCCACGCCAGCGACCGGCGATTTCAGCGGAACGCCCGCGTCCATCATCGACAAGCTGCCACCGCAGACCGATGCCATCGACGACGAGCCGTTGGATTCGGTGATCTCGCTGACAACCCGAATGGTGTAGGGGAAGTCGGTTGCCGCAGGCAGAACCGCCTGCAACGCGCGCCATGCCAGCTTGCCATGACCGATTTCGCGGCGGCCGGGGCTGCCCACGCGGCCAACTTCGCCCACCGAATAGGGAGGGAAGTTATAGTGCAGCAAGAAGTTAGACCGCGAATTGCCATGCAAAGCGTCGATGATCTGTTCATCTTCGCCGGTGCCCAGCGTGGTCACAACCAATGCCTGCGTTTCACCACGAGTGAACAGCGCCGACCCATGCGTGCGCGGCAGGATGCCGGTTTCGCCGTGGATTGAGCGCACCGTTTTGTTGTCACGCCCATCAATACGCGCGCCACCATTGATGATATCGCCGCGCAGGATCGACGATTCAAGTTTTTTGATCGCCGACCCAAGGTTGCCATCAGCCAGTTCTTCGGGCGACAGCGCCGCTTTGATGGCAGCAGATGCCGCATCAATCGCGTTGGTGCGCTCTTGCTTGTCACGAATGGCGAAGGCCGCGCGCATTTGCGCCTCACCAGCCTTTTTTACCGACGCCGAAAGCGCGGAATAATCTGGCGAGGTAAAGGCAAACGGCTCTTTCGCGCAGTCTTCGGCGAAATCCATGATCATGTCGATCACCGGCTGCATCGCGGCATGGCCGAACTTCACCGCACCAAGCATTTCAGCCTCGGTCAGCTCGTATGCCTCAGATTCCACCATCATCACGGCGTCTTTGGTACCGGCGATCACCAGATCAAGGCGCTGATCGGGGTTGGAGCGCAGCTTTTGCATATCGTCAACGGCTGGGTTCAGCTTGTATTCGCCGTTTGAGAACCCAACGCGGGCGGCACCGATTGGCCCCATGAAGGGCACACCGGAAATCGTCAATGCAGCGGAAACCGCGATCATCGCCAGAATATCAGGCTCGTTCACCAGATCGTGGCTAAGAACAGTTGCCATCACCAGCACTTCGTTGCGGAAGCCTTCAACGAACAGCGGGCGGCAAGGCCGGTCGATCAACCGCGATGTTAGCGTTTCTTTTTCCGACGGGCGTGCTTCACGCTTGAAGAAACCGCCGGGCACTTTGCCGGCTGCGTAGTACTTTTCCTGATAATGCACGGTCAGCGGGAAAAAATCCTGCCCCGGCTTGGCGCTGCGCGCAAACGTTACGTTGGCCATAACGGAGGTATCACCCAAAGTGGCAATAACTGTGCCGTCAGCCTGACGGGCAATCTTGCCCGATTCGAGTGTCAGCGTTTCGCCGCCCCACTCGATTGATTTCCTGGTCACATTGAACATCTATCGTTCCCTATATGGAAGCACCCACAGGCCCCTTGCCCGTGTCTTCCGTTTGATTAGCGGCCCCATTGCCGCCGCCCCCAATCCTTTGCATGTGGCCGGGGGCAGGCCTCACGTCACAGATTGCGGGCGCATACAGGAAAACGGCGGGGATTGGAAGGGATTGTGGAAGTGGCTAAGCTTTGGCAATGCGAACCCTGAACCAATCTACGAGCTGATCAAACGAAATATCGCCCGCAGCCACGGAAACGACCAAATCATCAACCCTCTCGCCATCTGGGATATCCAGAAAGTAGTCACTACGCGCAATCAAGACCTCTACTAGAAGCCACGCGGTCCGCTTGTTTCCATCAATGAACCCGTGATTTCCGACCATGCTGTGCAAAACAGCAGCAGCCTTTCTGGCAATGGGGCGATGATATCCCGAATAGGGCCTTGCAAGAGCAGACTCGATAAGATGAAGGCTGCTAATTCCTTCACGCCCACCAAAGGATAATGCCTGATCATGTGCCAATACGGCGTCAGCCAAAGTCAAGCGATAGTGCATTCAGCGGTCAGCCAGCCGCTTGAGCGCCTCACCGCGCTTGGCAGCCGCCTGCGTCAAAGCCGAGGCGGATTTGGGGCTAGCTTTCGCGCCCCCCTTGCTTGTGTGAACTTCGACAAAGCGACCGCTGCGTTCCTCACGCTTGATCCAGCCGCCGTTGACCTGTGTGGTTTTGGACGATGAATTTTTGGGCATACCTTGCTTCGCCTTTCGGGTGACCTCTCAGAAGTCTTATCATCGCTGAACTGTAAAGATAGTGTTCAAAAAGTGCCACTAGAACGTTTGGCCGATAAGCTCGGCCTTCCCAAACGCAAAACGCCCGCAGTTTTCGCTACGGGCGTTTCCTTTAACCTATCCGAAAAATCTTAGCGGCGCAGGCCCAGACGCCCGATCAGGGCGGTGTAGCGGGCATCGTCTTTGCCTTTCAGATAATCCAGCAATTTGCGGCGCTGGGCGACCATCATCAACAGACCACGGCGGGAATGATTATCCTTTTTGTGGCCTTTGAAGTGTTCGGTCAGCGTGGCAATGCGCGACGACAGAATGGCAACCTGCACTTCCGGCGAGCCGGTATCGTGTTCCTTGGTCGCGTATTCCTTGATCAGGCGGGTTTTTTCTTCAACGGTGATCGACATCGGGATCTCCTTGGTTAAGGGGTTATGGCGCAAGCCGGGATGTCGTCCAGCAGGGCCCTTGGAGGTGTCCGCAACGGTGCGGATGCGCGCGTATAGGGGGGATTGCCAAAAAAGGAAAGTGGCATTTACGCGGCTGTCCCTTTGGTCAATCCGTACAATTTGACATGTATTTTAGACGTTATTCTGGTCGGTAACGGCATGCACGACTGGAAGTTCTGCGCATTTTATGCCATCATCAACTATGGAATATGCTGTTAACCCAGATGGTTAGCGCAATTATTGGTTAACACCCGGTCAATACGCCGGTCGGGTCGGAGAATGGGTTGATGTTGGGAATGTTTGGGCTGCTTGGCGCACTTTTGGCGGGTCTTGCCTTGGATAGTTTCATCAGCGCCCGCAGTGACACAGCCAATGATCACGATGATGACACGCCACCTGATACCCTGGATCCGCCAGATCGTAACAGCGCGGATGCCAATATTCTGGATTGGCTTAGTATGGATGAAGTCGCAGCCGAACCCGCTGATGCGCCTGTCGCAGGGGCGCATGACCCCGACCGCGTGCCAGAATCGGATGATATAGCGGCCGACGCCGACCCCGATCTTGTGCTGCAAGGGCAAGATATGGACGATGTTCTATCGGGTCAGGGCGGCGATGACATCTTGATGGGGGGCAGTGGCGACGATCTTCTGACGGGCCGGGATGGCGATGATGCCATGCAGGGCGGCGATGGAGCAGACTTAGCCTATGGCGGCGCGGGTGCTGATACACTGCATGGCGGTGCGGGCGATGACATACTGGCCGGGGAAGGTGGCGATGACAAGCTGGTTGGCGGTTCTGGCGCAGATACGCTGCTGGGCCAAGAAGGCGCGGATAGCCTTTACGGCGGTGCAGGTGCGGATACGGTCACTGGCGGTGGGGGCGATGACAGTCTTGTTGGTGGCGACGCAGATGATTGGCTGGCGGGCGGGCTTGGCGATGATCAGCTGATTGGTGATGCGGGCAGTGATACCTTGGATGGTGGTGACGGCAACGATATGCTGGATGGACGCGAACCCGCAATGGCTTTTCCAGAATTGGATTACCTGAACGGCGGCAGTGGTGACGATACCCTTGCAGTGGGTGCCGGCGACTATGCCACAGGCGGCGATGGCGGTGATTGGTTTGAATTGTCAGATTTGGCACCGGGCGATGCGATTGCAAATATTGCTGACTTTAATGCCAGTGAGGATACTTTGATGGTCGTCTTTGACCCTGCATTGCATCCCGACCCACAACTGACCCTTGAGATGTCTGAAAACGCCAAGGACGTGGTTGTTATCTTGGACGGCGTGCCCTTGGCGATGGTGCAAGGCGGGGCTGGAATGACGATAGACAATGTGCTTCTGACGCCCGCACAGGCGGCATAACCGCCTAGTCAGGCCAAATCTGTGGCTGGCGATCATAGCCGATATACAGCGGATGCTTCGGCTGAAACCCTTTCGTCAGCCCCAGATGCAACAGCGGTTTTGCCGTGGCACGCAGCAGCCTTTCCACGGCAATGCCCCGTCCAAGATGCGCTCCGTGGCTGCCCCAGGCACAAATAATGCGGTCTGCCCAAGCGGCCCCATCCGCAATGGCCGCATCGTTTTCCGGACCAATCGGATCAGCCATGCCGCGCATCACCTTCGGGTCCGTGGCCCGGTAGGCAAAAATATTAGCCACGCGAAACGCACCAAACCCCAAGGCGCGTGCGCGACGCTCGCACCGTTCAACCGTGGGGTCGTTTTGAAACTCGGTCGCGGTCGATGGATTCAGCATCACAAACAGCACCTTTTGTCCGGTCGCATTCCACGCGCGCGTCAGTTCATAGCGATACGCCTCGCAAGCCGAATACATCGCCACCGACGCTGCATCGCCTTTTTGATGAACCTTCGTAATCATTCGGCGTCTTGGTTGAACACGCGGGCAGGGTGCAATTCGCCCGCTTTGTAAATGCCAACGGCGACAGCGCGGCCCTGAAAGCTGGCCCAAGCCGCATCGCCGTAGCCAACGGAGGAACTGATCACCATGCCGGGGTTACCATTGCGCAGACGGGCGGCCCCTTCCGGCGTGGCAGGCAATTCGGGCAGGTCGTGCAGGCCTTGTTCCAGCGGGCGCAGATAGGCCAGCAGTGCATCGGTTTTGGCCAGCGCGTCAAGCGTTTCTAAACTGATGCCATCGCTTGCATCAAACGGGCCGGACCACACGCGGCGCAGCCAGGCTACATGGCCCAAGCACCCCAAAGATGCGCCCAAATCCCGGGCGATGGCACGCACATAGCCGCCCTTGCCACAGACCATTTCCAATTCCACATGGTCGCGATCGGGGCGCGACAGCAGGATCAGGCTTTCCACCCACAAGGGGCGTGCGGCGATATCCACCACATCGCCTTCCCGCGCCAGATCATAGGCGCGGTCACCGTCAATTTTGACGGCCGAAAACTGCGGCGGGGTTTGCAGGATGTCGCCGCGAAACTGCGCCAGATGCGCTTCGATCTGCGCATCATCGGGGCGCTGGTCTGATGTAGCAATCACCACACCCTCGGCATCATCGGTGTTGGTGGCGGCCCCAAAACGCACCATGAAGCGGTAACATTTCAGCGCGTCGGTGATGTAGGGCACGGTCTTTGTCGCCTCACCCAAGGCCACGGCCAGAACCCCGGTAGCGGCGGGGTCAAGCGTGCCCGCATGGCCCGCTTTTTGCGCATTGAACGCCCAGCGCACCTTACCCACCACGGCGGTTGAGGTAATGCCAGCAGGTTTGTCCACCACCAGCCAGCCCGAAATGGCGCGACCCTTTTTGGTGCGTGCCATGGGTTCAGCCTTTCGGAACAACGGTGCCGACAATCGGCCCGATGGGAAAACCAACGTCATTGCGGCCAAGGTCCGGCGCATACAGCCGCGAAATTTTGCCGTCGAAATACAGCGCGTTCGGCAGACCAAGGCCATCGTGAAACAGCCGCGCAAAGGCATGAAAATTGACCGGATCGTTGGAAATGGCAAAAATCGCCATTGCCCCATCAGCACTGACGCCTACGCCGTTGCGAATGAATTTGGACGCCGATCCGCGCAGAAATTTCGGGTGCAGCTTGCCGTCTATCACCAGCATCGGGCCAGATTGGCTGGCGTAGCGGCAAGTTGGGTTGGTTGCAGCATAGCTGCGCGATTCGATCACGGCAAAGCTATCGCCCACGCAAAACACACCGTTTGGCAGCAGGCCAAAATTGCCGGGGCCATCGGATGTGATCAGATCACTTTGTGCCACGCCGTCTTGCACTAACAGGCCCACCGGAGCGCGGTCGGGGTGATACATGCCCGCGTTCATCGCAAAACCAAGCTGCTTTCCGGCGGCGGCAAGGCTATCATCCACAGCTGCAAAACTGCCCAAAACGCCATCTGGCCCGGAATGAAACAACCGCAGATCATCGGCGGTTGTCACTTCGCAAACGGTATAGCTGGCGCCGTCATACGGCATATCGCGGCAGGCGGCATTGGCCACAGCGGGCGCACCAGCCATCAGCAGGGAAAAGACGGCCAAGATATTAGCTATCACTCTTATCTTCATCATCACTTGCCGCGATGTCGCGTTGCACAGTCGGATTGGAAAACAGCCGCCGGGTTTCATCCAATGCGGCGAAAGTTTCATCCGGGCGAAACCGCAGGTCGGGCGCGTATTTCAGGGTAAGGGCCGATGCGACCCGCTTGCGCAGTTCGTATTTGTTGCGCGCCAAAGCGTCGATTGCCGCCGCGATTTCCTTGCCGCCAAGCGGCATGATATGCACGGTGGCGACTTTCAGATCGTTGGACAAGCGCACTTCGCCCACCGAAATCGACATGCGGTTCAGATCAGGGTCGTGAATTTCAGACCGGTTCAGCACATCAGACAGCGTGCGGCGGATAAGTTCGCCAACGCGCAATTGGCGCAGGGCGGTGCTGGGGGAGGGTTGTTTTGCCATGGCCGTTATTTAGGCGCAATCGCGGCCCACTGCAACGGCGGGCTTTGCGTGGCGCGGTAAAGTCGGTAAACCACGGAAAAATGACGGGGGCTATGATGACAGATCTGCCGGGTATCGTAATCACGGGCGCATCGGGACGGATGGGTCAGATGCTGATCCAAACCGTGCTGGCCTCGGGCCGTGCACGGCTGGTCGGCTGTGTCGAACGTGTGGGCCATGATTGGATAGGCCGCGATGTTGGCGTGGCGATGGGCGGTGCAGCAGTGGGCGTGATTGCCACGGACGACCCGCTGGAGGCGTTCGCAAAAGCGCAGGCGGTGATTGATTTTACCACGCCCGCAGCCACAGTGAATTTTGCCGGGCTGGCGGCACAGGCGCGGGCCGTGCATGTGATCGGCACCACGGGGTTGGAGCCTGCGCATTTGGCGCGCATCGCCTTGGCTGCGCACCACGCCGTGATTGTGCGGGCAGGGAATATGAGCCTTGGCGTGAACCTGTTGGTGCGGCTGACGCAAAAGGTGGCGCAGGCGCTGGATGCCGATTGGGATATCGAGGTGGTCGAGGCGCATCACCGCCGCAAGGTTGATGCGCCGTCGGGCACCGCGTTGATGTTGGGCCAAGCAGCGGCGGATGGGCGCGGCGTGCAACTGGACGAGGCGCGCGTTTCCGGGCGCGACGGTATTACGGGTGCGCGCGCACACGGCAGTATCGGTTTTTCCGCCGTGCGGGGCGGCGATATTGTCGGCGAACATGACGTGATCTTTGCCGCCGATGGCGAGCGTATCGTGCTTCGCCATATTGCCACCGACCGGGCAATTTTTGCCCGTGGGGCGCTGCGGGCGGCTTTGTGGGGGCAAACCGCCAAGCCCGGCGAATACGATATGATGGATGTTTTGGGCATATAAGCCGAGGTTCCCCGCCAAATATGATCCAGCTTCGCAGCACAAGCGTCCTGCTGGCATTATAGTCGGGGACTGCCTTGAAATATCTATATGTCGTCTTGCTGGCTCTGTGCAGCATGCCTGCCCGTGCCGAGACTTATGCGCCGATCAAAGACCGACCCAGCTTTCTGCAACTGGTAGAGGGCCGCGATCTGCGCATCGGGTTGTATAACCTGACTTTGAACCTGATGCCCGATGGGCAGATTACCGGGTCAGCGCTGGGCTGGGGCATCACCGGGTCCTGGCGCTGGGACGATGGATTTTTCTGCCGCCAGATGGATTGGAGCGGTTACGCCATTGAAGACAACTGCCAACTGGTCGAGGCACTTGGCACCGAAAAGCTGCGCTTCACCACAGATCAGGGCGTTGGGGATTCGGCCACCTTTAAGCTGCGCTGAAGCAAAACGTCAAAAATCTATCGCCAGCCCTTTTTTTTCCCAATCGCCATAACGAACCGGCTCTGGCCCGTCACGGCCACCAAGTTCAACCGGCCTTTCTACTGCATCGGCCAGCTTGCGGCGCGCAGCGGCTTCGGCCAAAGCGCGTTTTGCGGCGGGGGGCAGGTCTGATGCGGTGTCGGTCATGGCTGGCTTCCTTGTGCCTTCATGTAACGTGATATAGGCCCATCCGCCAAAGGCACAAGCAAGGACGGGGCGACATATGGCAGCGGAAGGGTTGGTTGCACGCGCAGCGGCGGTGGCATTGCTGGGTGCTGTGCTGGACGAAGGTGCAATGCTGTCAGACGCTTTGGCCGATGCAACCGGGGCGCTTACAGGCCTTGGCCCATCAGACCGTGCGCGCGCACAACGCCTTGCCACGGTGACTTTGCGGCATCTGGAACAGGCAGACCGCGTGCTTGGGCCCCATTTGCGCAAAGCGCCGCTGGATCTGGTGATGAACACGTTGCGCCTTGCAGTGGTAGAAATTGCGGTGCTGGGGGCCGCATCGCACGGCGTGGTGAATGCCGCTGTTGAAATCGTGCGCCACGGTAACCGCACCGGGCATATGACGGGGCTGGTCAACGCCGTGTTGCGCAAGGTGGCGGCGGTAGACGCGCCCTTTGCCAAGCTGCCACCGCAACGCCTGCCGATGTGGTTGCGCAAGCCCTTGGTGGCACGGTTTGGCCGTGACGTGGTGACGGCGATAGAAGGTGTTCAGGCACAGGCTCCTCCGCTTGATCTGACGCTGAAACCGGGCGCTGTGGTGGAAATCGACGGTGCGGAGTTGCTGCCGACCGGGTCTTTGCGGCTGGCAGAGGCGCGTCAGGTGTCGGCATTGCCGGGCTATGCGGAGGGCGCGTGGTGGGTGCAGGACGCCGGTGCTGCGCTGGCAGTGCATTTGCTTGGTGCGGTAACGGGCCTGCGCGTGCTGGATTTATGCGCCGCCCCCGGCGGCAAGACCATGCAATTGGCAAGCCTCGGTGCGGATGTCACGGCGCTGGATATCTCTGGCCCGCGCATGGCCAAAGTGGCGGAAAATCTGGCGCGCACTGGGTTGGCGGCAAAACTGGTGGTTGCCGATGCGCTGAATTGGCAAAGCGACGGTGGCTTTGACGCCATTTTGCTGGACGCGCCTTGTTCGGCTACGGGCACCATCAGGCGACACCCGGATTTGCCGTTTGTCAAAGATGGCAGCGAATTGCCGCTATTGATGGATTTGCAGGCGAAGCTGTTTGACCGGGCTTTGGCTTTGTTGAAACCGGGCGGGCGGATGGTGTATTGCACTTGTTCGCTGCTGGCCGAGGAAGGCGAAGATCAACTGACTGCGGCGCTTTTGCGTCACCCCGGTTTGACGGTTATCCCGCCAGTTATCGCGGGCGTTCATCAAGGCTGGATCACGGCTGACGGTGCTTTGCGCCTGCGGCCTGATTATTGGGCCGACAGGGGTGGGATGGACGGGTTCTTTATGGTTTGCGTCCAGAAATAGGCGCGAAAAGCTTGTAATAGGCCCAATCCGGCAAGAACTGTGATGCCCGGAATATCCATGAGAAAAATGTCGGAAAGCTGACCTTGAAACGGTCCGTGCCCATATGTTCAAACATGGCGCGGGCGGCGGCCTCGGGTTCCATGATGAACGGCATGGTGAAATCGTTCTTCTCGGTAAGCCTCGTTTTGATGAAACCCGGATTTGCCAGTTGCACGGCAATACCCGTGCCCCGCAGATCGGCGTAAAGCGATTCCGCAAGGCTCATCATGCCCGCCTTCGATGCGCAGTAGCCAATCGCGCCGGGAAGCCCGCGAAAGCCCGACAGGCTGCCGGTGATAACCACATGCCCGGTGCCGCGCGCCACCATTTGCGGAAGGGCCGCACCAATCACCCGGGCGCAGCCGGTCAGGTTGACGTTGCACATCGCCTCAACCTGATCGGCATCCCATGCCTGCGCGGTGTTGGGCCAATAGACACCGGCCAGAAACACCACGCCGTCAATTTCGCCCACCTCTGCCGCGGCGCGGCGCACAGATGCGGAATCAGCCACATCGCACACCACCGCACGGGCAGGGCGGGCGAGGGTAGCCACGGCTTCTGCCAAACGATCCGCCGACCGGGCAGACAGCACCAGATCAACGCCGGCCCTGCTCATCTGCTGCGCCAAGGCCAAGCCCAGCCCTTCCGACGCGCCGACCAGCCAATAGCGTTTGCCTTGCCATTCCCGCATCACGCAACCTTTCGCATCGTGGCGATCAATTCCGCCACCGGAAGCCCGAATTTGCGAAACTGGCTGCGGTTCATGATGGTGCCATTTTCCATAAGATACATCCAGTCTATCACATTCAGCTCATGCCCGCCTGCCGATGCATCAAGCTTGATGCGGTACATCATTTGCACCGCAGGCCCCTGTTGATTGCCAGACCCGCTGCCCACCAGATCGGGCGCGTCAGCAATGATTACGCCCGCATCATCAACCCGCAGGGTCCAACACCGTTCCTGCACCACGCCGGTATCATAGCGGAAATTTTCGCGCAGCGTGCCGGTATTGCCATCCCATGTGCCCACCATATCCGCCACAAACCGCGATGATACGCGCCCAAGCGGGCCATAAATCACGCCCTCGCACAGTATTTTGCCGCTTAGGTGCTGTCGCATATCAAACGCCGGACCAGTGGCCGCGAAATCGCCGGGCTTTTGGGTGCGAAACCCGGTCAGCCGGGTCATGATTGCCAGCAAAACTAGGGTGATCACAACACCAAGCAAGATGCCAAGACCGGGCGACATGGGCTAGGTCTCCGGCACAGGGGTTCGGGCCAGCACGGCCATGGCAACAAGTTTCAGGGCACAGGGGACAAGAGCGTATAAGATTGTGAGGGTTTGCAGCGCCGCGGGCGTGTTAGCCTGCCCAGACTGAAAGCCCGCCGCACCAAGAATGGGCAGCAAGGTGCCTGCCGCGATGGCGAGCGACAATTTGGACACGAAGGACCAAAGACCAAAAGCCACCGCCTCGCCACCTTTTGTAGTCAGCGCGGCCAAACGCCGGGCAAAGATCGCTGGCATCAGCGTCATATCAGCCCCAAGTGCGGTGCCGGACGCCACACAGATAATGGCAAACCCGATCAGATCGCCCGCACCCAGCGTGGCGGCAAAGATGAACGTCGCGATGGCCAGCGCCATTGCCATCATCAAAACCCGCTTGGCACCGTGGCGTTGCGCCAGGTTTGACCACGCGACAGACGATGCCGCCGCTGACAAAAAGAACAGCAAAAGAAACGGTCCCTCATAGCCGGGCGCACCAAGGCGGCTTTCGACGAAGTACAGGAACAACGTCGATGTCACCGCCACAGGCGCGCCGTTGAACAGCGCCACCAGCAGTAGATTGCGCGCGGGGCCATCGCGCAATGCCATGCCAAAGCCGGAAAATCCGGGGTTCGGCGTATCGGGCGCATTGCCCCATTCGTGGCGCATGCAGGTCACGGCAACCACGGCAAACACGGCAAAGCCGATGGCAAAACCGGTATAGGGGTTGGGCATCACTTGCGCCAGCACGGTGGGAGCCACGGCGGCCACGCATACTCCGATCAGCCCGCCCGTTTCACGCCATCCTGCCAGCCGCAAATGCCCGTCTTTGCCAAGGCTGGCCGCGCGCGCGACGCCATTGGCGTAGAACACGATCGTCAGATACGAAAACGCCGTGAACAGCGTGGTCAGCGTCAGCGCGAACCACCAGATCGGCGCAATCGGCGGGGCAACCGCAAACAGCCCGAGCATCGACAGCGCCATCAATCCAGCCGCCACCGCCACAATTCCCCCGGTCGCCTTGCGCGTCACCCCCGCCAACCAGCCTAACGCTGGGTCTTGCACCACGTCAATCAACCGCAGCGCCGCCAGCACACCGCCAAGCGTGGCCAAGCTAACACCATAATTATCCACATAAAACTTTGGCGCGTGCAGATAAATCGGCAGGCCAGCAGCACTTAGCATCGCGCCAAAGGCCGACCACTGCCAAAGGCCGGTGCTGCGCGTTGTGGCGGGGTTCAGCACGGCCATCAGGAGATTTCATCCGAAGGCGGCTCTGGCCTGCGCCGAAACTTCGCGCCCTTGATGGCCAGCTTGATCGCCTGCCAATGGATCAGCGCAAGCACCCGGCGCGACCCGAACGGGCGGCGCAGGCAGGCCATCACTATCGCACGATTGGTCAGCGGTGTGCGCGGCCCGGTCAGGGTGGCATAAAGTCCGCCATCACCAGTGGAATAATCAATCCAGATGCCGATTTTTTCCGGCCCAATGTCAAAGCGAAACTTATAGCCGCCCTCCACCGGTTGAAACGGCGAAACGTGGAAGATTTTGGTTGCCGTCAGCGTATCGTCGCGCGCAATCACACCATGGTCGGCGCGGTGGCACAGATAGGAATGGCGGTCGTCAAAAGTGTTCGACACCTCGGCGATCACCACCCGCAAGGCATGTGTCGCATCATAACACAGCCAGAAACTGACAGGGTTGAACACATGCCCCCACACGCGCGGTTGTGCTAAAAGCAACACCTCATCCGCCCCCGGCAACCCGTGGCTTGCCAGCACATCGCGGACCCAAGCAACGCCAGTGCCGTGCCTGGGCATGCCGCCATGATCTACGTCGTAAAGCGAGGTCAGATTGCGCGCATTTCGCGAAAACAGACGCGGGCCAACGGCGGTTTCGGTATTGAGCAAGATGTAGTCAACACCATAGCGAAACTGGTTTTTCACGGCCCCCTTGCGGCCATGAAACGTCTCACCCCGGATATGATCGACCGCGGTTGTCATGCGGCCAGCGCATCCACCGCCCGCCGCGCGCGCATCGCGTCAACCACATCGACGGCCGATCCAAAACCGTCTTCATGAAAGCCGTTCTTCATCCATGCTCCGCAAAACCATGTAGAATTGGTGCCGTTCATCGCGCGAATACCGCCTTGGGCTGCCAAGGCTGGCAGATCGTAAACCGGGTGACGAAAGGTCACAACATCATGGATCAGCTTGTCATTGATGGGCCGGTTGCTATTCAGCGTTACAAACAGCGGGTCATCATGCGGAATGGGTTGCAGCGAATTCATCCAATATGTCAGATCAATCCGATCCGGCTTTGGCCCTGCTGGCTCGGTGTAAACCCAGCTTGACCAGACCGATTTATGCTTTGGCATCAGGCTGGTATCGGCATGCAAAACCGCCTCGTTCGGCTGGTATCGCACAGCCCCCAGAAGCCGTGCCTCATCGGGTGATGGATCGGCCAACAACCGCAACGCATCGTCGGAATGGGTGGCGAAAATCACCTCATCAAACGGCTCCCATTCCCCGCCCGTGCAGCGCACCATCGCACCACCCTCGGCGCGCTTCACGCCCGCAACCGCTGCGCCCAGCCGCAAATCAACGCCTTCGTGCGTCAGGGCTGATTGCAGCCTACGCACATATTCTATCGACCCGCCTTTGACAGTGTACCACTGATGCTGCCCCGACAGGCTTAGCAACGCGTGGTTTTTCATGAACCGGATCAGCGCCTGCGCCGGGAAATCCAAAATGCCCTGCGACGGCGTCGACCAGATCGCGCCCGACAGAGGCAGGATATAATAATCGCGAAACCACGCTCCGGTGCCCAGCACCTTCAGCAAATCGCCGACCGTCAGACCTGGGGTCTGCGAGGCACTTTCGGCCCGCGCATTAAACCGCATGATATCGCGCAACATGCCCAGAAAACGCGGATCAACGATGCGCTTGCGCTGCGCGAATAGCGCGTCAAGGCTGCGAAGTCCGTATTCCAGCTTGCCGCCCGCGATTGACGCGCCGAAAGTCATGCTGCTTTCCACCACCGGCACGCCCAGCTTTTCAAACAGCGCCACCAGATGCGGATAATTGACCCGATTATAGACGATAAACCCGGTATCAACCGGCTGATCGCCGCGCTTGCCCGCTGTCACCGTGCGGGCGTGGCCACCAAGGCGCGGCTCTGCCTCAAACAGCACAACCGCGTTGTCATTTGCCAACAGATGCGCCGCCGCCATCCCGGATATTCCGCCCCCGATCACGGCAATGCGCCGCGAGGCAGGGTCAATCGTTTCAAATGGCATTCAGACGCTGCTCCACTTTAAGGTGTTGCATTGAATACGTGGAATCCGCCGCAACGGATCAGGTTGAAGTTTATTTTCATGCAACTGTCGCTAAAGTGATCCACCTCACAAAGATCAGCGTATTTCTGCCATGATGTTTGATGGACAAACCCTTGAGAAAACGGATGCGTGGGCTGCGGGCAGTGGTTATGCTATGCAGCCTGAGGCATCGTTGCCAATACGGGGTAGGTCATCGGTGAACGTGCATGACGACGTGGACTATGCGGCGCTACTGATAGCCGTGCGCGACAGCGGTGACAAAGCCGCGTTTGCAGCCCTGTTTCGACATTTCGCCCCCCGCATCAAGGCGTTCCTGATGAAATCCGGGGCCTCTGCTGCGCTTGCCGAAGAATGCGCGCAGGATGTGATGGCGACGCTGTGGCAAAAGTCCCATCTTTTCGATCCCGCCCGCGCTTCTGTGGCGACTTGGGTCTTCACCATCGCCCGCAACCGCCGCATCGACGCCCTTCGCAAATCGCGCAGGCCAGAACCGGAGGATTTGCCTTGGGGTCCGGAGGCCGAGCCGGATCAGGCCGAGGCGATGGAAATGCAGCAGGAAACCGACCGTCTGGGTGCGGCCTTGGCACAATTGCCTGCCAAACAACGCGCGTTGATTGAACGCGCCTATTACGGCGATTTGACGCATAGCGAAATCGCCGCCGAAACCGGTCTGCCGCTTGGCACGATCAAATCCCGCATCAGATTGGCGCTGGACCGCTTGCGCCACCACATGACTTAAAGGCACTGAACACTATGACGATCAAGCACCACATTTCCGACAGTTTGCTGATGGCCTATTCGGCGGGGCAACTGCCCGAGGCATTTAACCTTGTGGTCGCAACACATTTGTCGATGTGTGACGAATGCCGCGTAGCGCTTGGCGCGTTTGATGCGGTAGGCGGCGCGCTGGTGGAAGGCGGCGATGAGGCGGCGGTATCGGACGCGGCGCTTGAGGCAACGCTGGCGATGATTGCCGCACAAAAGCCGGTTGCAGATGCGCGCGCGCGGAAGGCTGGCGTATTCCCGGCCCCGCTGGCCGATTACGTGGGTGGTGATCTGGACGCAGTGAAATGGCGGTCGCTGGGTATGGGCATTCGCCAAGCGATCTTGCCCACGGCAAAAGGCGCGTCGGTGCGGCTGTTGCACATTCCGGCAGGCCAGGCGATGCCAGACCACGGCCACCGTGGCATGGAATTGACGCTGGTTTTGCAAGGTGCATTCAGTGATGGCGTCGGGCGTTACAACCGTGGCGACGTTGATGTGGAAACCGAAAAAACCCAGCACACACCGGTAGCCGAAGCAGGCTTGCCCTGCATCTGCCTGTCGGCCACCGATGCACCCTTGCGGTTTACCGGATTTATCCCGCGCATCTTGCAGCCGCTGTTCAAAATCTGATCAGAACGCCAGTTGCACAACAATGAACGGCCCGCCAGACAGGCGGGCTTTTTCATGTGTCATGATAAAATCATGGTTGCCCACGGGCATCTCGTTTACGTCGCCGACACCTAAAGCGAATATCGCCAGCCGCCCGCTCATCGGTGGCGCAACATCACCCTCATAAACAACGCGTACCTCTGGCTTTGGCAGCGCCCGCGCGGTCATCACATTGAAATCATCGCTGGGGTCGGTGACGCCGATGGCCGCCATTGGCACGTCACCGGGAAAAGCGATGGGCATCAGCGGGGCCGCCGTAATGCGCGTTTGCCCCACAAGATCAAAGCCGGGGCCAGAGATGACGGTCAGGTTCCGCGCTACCCCCGGAAAGATGGAAAACGGCCCATCCTCGATCACGCTCGCCATCGACAAGCGCAACAGCAGACCGCCGTCCGCGCCAACCTCGCGCAGCATTTCAATCGTCGTGCCACGCCCATTGGCCCATGGCATCGCCACATAATCCGCAGGCGTCAAATGCCGGATCATTCCGCCGCTTGCCCGCCTATCACCGGCACCGCTGGCGTCGCCTCCAATTCCTCAAAGTCGAAATTATCTAAGCGCGCCGCACGTTTGCCTGCCCGTTCCGCCGCCGTCGAAATCCCGTCCAGATCGGCCTTTGCCTGATTGAAATGGCTGTTCAGCTTTTCTACCCGTTCCACCACCAGTTCCACATCGCGGTGCAGGCTGCGCAAGGTAGACCGTATCACCCCCGCCTGTTCGCGCATCCGCGCATCCTTCAGCACCGCCCGCATCGTGTGCAAGGTTGCCATGCAGGTGGTCGGCGACACGATCCAGACCTTGACCGCAAAGCCTTCGCGCACCAGTTCGGGGAAATTGGCGTGGAGTTCGGCATAGACCGCTTCCGATGGCAGGAACATCAGCGCGCCATCGGCCGTTTCGCCCTCAACGATATACTTTTCCGCAATCGCCTTGATATGGGTTTTCACCGAGGTGCGGAACATCCGCTGCGCCTCGGCCACCGCCAACGGCGTATCGGCGCGGCGCAGCGCCTCATAGGCTTCCAGCGGGAATTTGCTGTCGATTACAATCGGGCCGGGCGGGTTGGGCAGGTGGATCAGGCAATCCGCGCGCTTGCCGTTGCCAAGCGTTGCCTGCATCGTGTAGCTGTCTTTCGGCAGGGCTTTCAGCACGATATCGTTCAACTGAATTTCACCAAACGCGCCGCGGGTTTGTTTGTTGGACAGAATGTCCTGCAAAGACAACACGTTGCCCGACAGCTTTTCGATATTTGCCTGCGCGCGGTCTATCGTCTCCAGCCGCTGCTGCAATTCGCCCAAACTGCGCGCCGTGCGGGTTGATGTGCCGGTCAGGCTTTCCGTCATGCCGCGCTGCACCTCGGCCAGCCGTTGTTCCATCACCTGCAACATGGCCGATTGGCTAACCGCCTGCAATTCCGACACATGGGTAAGCCCGCCTGTCAGGCGTTCCTGCCCCTCACCCAAAAGCTGCACCCGGTCGCCCAACCATGCCAGTTCGTTCATCAAGGGTGTTGCCATAGTGGCAGATCGCCCCGCCGCGCGCAGGATCAAAACGAGCAATAGCAAAAGCACCAGTGCCGCCCCGCCGATCAGCAAAACCTCGGGGTCGCGCCAGTCGTAAATGTGTCCAAAAAGCGTGATCATCTGCGCCCGAACAGCCGTTCAATATCGGATAGCTTCAGTTCCACATAGGTCGGCCGCCCGTGGTTGCATTGGCCTGATAGTGGCGTCGCCTCCATCTCGCGCAGCAGGGCATTCATCTCCTCCGCCCGCATCTGGCGGCCGGACCGGACGGAGCCGTGACAGGCCATCCGTGACAAAACCGCGTCCATCCGGCCTTGCAATCGCGTGCTGTCACCCAAATCGGCAAGGTCATCCAAGATATCGCGGATCAACGCAGTCGCGTCCACTTGCCCCAAAATTGCCGGGGTTTCGCGCACGGCGATGGCGGACCCGCCAAACGCCTCTATCCCCAGCCCCAAAGCCGCCAGATCGTCGGCCATATCCAGTATCCGCGCAGCATCAAGCGGCGACAGATCAACAATTTCCGGGATCAGCAGGGCCTGGGCCGCAATCCCCGCGCCGTCACGCTGCGCCTTTAGCCGCTCATAAACCAGCCGTTCATGCGCCGCATGCTGATCGACAATCACCATGCCATTGGCGGTTTGCGCGATGATGTAATTTTCATGCACCTGCGCGCGGGCGGCTCCCAAAGGCAGGGCTTCGGCGTCAATCGCCATAGGCGCTTCATAGCGCGCAGAAGGGGTTTCGGCAAAGCCGGGGGCCTGAAACTGATAGGCGCGTGAAAGGCTGGCCTGTGATGGGCGGTCCATCTGGTAAATGCGCGGCTCTTGACGAAAGGCCTGCAAAGTTTCGCCCGCCACAGTGGTCGATGCCCGGTGCCCCGCCCCGGCAAGTGCTTGGCGCAGCGTCGATACGATCAGCCCCCGCGCGGCAGCAGGTTCGCGAAACCGCACTTCGGATTTTGCCGGATGCACGTTTACATCCACCCGCTGCGGATCGCAGATCAGGTTCAACACCGCCGCCGGGTGCCGCTCACGGCTAAGAACATCCATATAAGCGGCGCGCAATGCACCAAACAGCATCCGGTCCAGCACCGGGCGGCCATTGACGAACAGGAATTGCGCCGCAGACGACCCGCGCGAATAGGTGGGCAAGGCGGCATAACCCACCAGATGCAAACCATCGGTCGCCGCATCTATCCGCAGCGCGTTTTCTGCAAAATCGGCGCCCAAAACCTGTGCCAGCCGCCCATGCAGCGCATCAAACATATCGCCAGATTGCGGATCAGCGCGAAACACAACCCGGCCCTCGCCGCCACCCGACACATCGCGCAGGGTGAAACCAACATGCGGCTCCGCCATCGCCAATCGCTTGATTACATCGCCTATCGCCTGCGCCTCTGCCCGGTCCGTGCGCATGAATTTCAGGCGGGCAGGCGTGGCATAGAACAAATCGCGCAATTCCACCACCGTGCCGCGGGTCAGGGCGGCGGGGCGCACTTGCCCCATGCGGCCACCTTCAACCGTCAGCGACACACCATCAGCACCCGCCGCGCGCGATGTGATGGTCAGGCGACCCACTGCGCCCAAAGATGGCAGCGCCTCACCCCGAAAACCAAAAGACCGGATGTTCAGCAAATCCGACCCGTCGATTTTCGAGGTCGCATGCCGGGCCAGCGCCATGGGCAGATCTTCCCCGGTCATCCCACAGCCATCATCCACCACGCGGATCAGGGTTTTGCCACCATCGGCGTAGTCCACCGATATGCGCAACGCCCCCGCATCCAGCGCGTTTTCCACCAGTTCCTTGACGGCAGAGGCTGGCCGTTCCACAACTTCGCCTGCCGCAATGCGGTTCACCGCCGCTTCATCAAGCTGCCGGATCACCGGGCGGGCGGCGCTTATGTTGGGGCTTTCGGCATTCATGCCACCATGGCTAGCATGGTGGCGGCGATTCTGCCAGCGATGCTAGTTCGTCGAGGTAACGCCCACCGGCTGCCCCACGACCACAAAACGCAAGGCATCCGGCGTGAGCATCCGGCCCGCAACCCGCTTCACATCGTCAAGCGTCACCGCCTCAATCTGCGCATTCCGCGTGACCGCATAATCAATCGGCAAATCTTCCATCTGCATGCCAACCAGCACCTTCGCGATCTGGCCATTGCCATCGAACCGCAACGGATACGACCCCGTCAGATAGGTTTTGGTCGCAGCCAGCTCCTGTGCCGTAACACCGTCCGTTGCCATCTTCGTCCATTCATCACGCACCACCTGAATGGCCTCTGCGGTCTTTTCATTGGCCGACGAAAATTGCCCGATCATCATTTCGGCCTGGTCCATGGGCACCAGATTGCTGCCGACACCATAGGTCAAGCCCCGCTTTTCGCGCACTTCGGTCATCAGTCTGGCTGAAAAACGCCCGCCGCCCAAAATTTCGTTCAGGATATAGGCGGCAAAGAAATCGGGGTCATCGCGCTTGATGCCTTGCTGACCAAACAGGATGGTTGATTGCGGCGTCGGAAAATCTTGCACCGTCACGCCGCCTTTCAGCAACCACTCTGCGCGGGTCGGCAGCGGGGCACCGATTTTGGGCAAATCACCGAACAGTTTATCCAGCAACAGCCCCAGATCAGCGGCAGAAATATCGCCAGCCGCCGCCACATAAATGCGGTCATGTGCAATCGCAGCCTTGTGGGCGGCAACAATATCATCGCGGGTCAGGGCGGTCACACTGTCAATCGTGCCATCCCCAGTCGTGCCGTAGGGATGATTGCCAAACGCCATGCGATTGAACGCCTCACCCGCCAGCGTGCCTGGGTCTTTTTCATTTGATTGCAGATTGGCAATAACCTGGCCGCGCACACGGTCAATTGCCACTTGGTCAAAGCGCGGCGTCACCAGCGCCGATTTCAGCAAATCTATCGCCTGATCCCGGTTTTCGGTCAAAAATCGCGCGGATACGCCAACCGAATCTGTGCCGGATCGAAAGCTGAACTCAACCGCCAAACCATCGCGCGCCGCTGCAAAGCCCTGCGAATCCAGATCGCCCGCACCTTCTTCGATCAGCGCGGTCATCAGGTTTACCGCCCCCCGTTTGCCCGGCGCGTCAAGCGATGTGCCGCCGCGAAACTGTATTTCCAGCGCGGTAAAGGGAATGCCCTTGTCCTGCACCAACCACGCCTTGATGCCGCCGGGCGAGGTTACCGGTTCAATCTTGATCTCTGCCAGGGCGGGAAACGCCAGCAATATAAACGCAAGTGCCAGCCGGATCATTGTGCAACCCCTTCGTCTTTTACCAACCATCCGGTGACGGCATGGCGCTTATCGAACACCTCGTTTGCCGCGGCCAGCACCTCGTCTGGTGTCACGGCGGCCAGAATGCCCGGCCAGTCTTGCACATCTTTGATGGTCAGCCCAATCGCCAGCGCTTCGCCGTATTTGCGCGCCAAACCGTCCACATCATCGCGCGCATAAATATCCGCGGCGGCAATTTGCGTTTTGATACGGGCAAAAGCCGCAGGCTCTACCCCGTCTTGCAGAAACTTCGCAATCACCCCGTCCATCGCGGTTTCCGCATCTTGCAAGCTAACCCCCGCCGCAGGCACGACGGCCAAGCCGAACGTAGCCGCATCTATCGAAGTGCCATCATAATACGCCGAGGAGTACACGGCTTTTTGCGTATCAAACTGCAATGCCCGCGCCAGAACGGATGTCGTGCCACTGCCGCCAAGCAACTGCGCCAACAATACCAGCGCCGCCGCCTTTTTCTGATCACCCGTGTTGCGTTCCTGCGCCAGATAGGTGCGCGAGACGTAAGGTTGTGACACCCGCTTGTCTTGCAGCGTCAGGCGTCGCTCAGAAAGCTGCGGCGGCTCTGACGGGCGCAGACGCGGCATCAAACCCGCCGTGGGTTTCAGCGGCCCATAATGCACCTCGGCCATCTTGCGCACGTCATCTGGCTTCACATCGCCGGCCACCACCAGAATGGCGTTGTTGGGCGCATAATAGCGGCTGTACCAGTTCAGCGCATCGTCGCGATTCAGCGTTTCCATCTCATGGCGCCAGCCGATAATCGGCACGCCGTAGCGCAGGTTTTGAAATTGTGCTGCTATCATTTGTTCGCTCAACAGCGCGCCGGGGTCACTGTCCGTACGCTGGTTGCGTTCTTCCAATATTACCTGAAGTTCGGTTTTCACATCCGCTTCTGCCAACACCAGATCACGCATGCGGTCGGCCTCCAGCTTCATCATCAGATCAAGCCGGTCCGCCGCAACATGCTGAAAATACGCGGTATAATCCCACGTGGTAAAGGCGTTGTCATTGCCACCCTGCGCCTCGACAATCGAAGACAATTCGCCGGGGCCAACCTCATCGGTGCCCTTGAACATCAGATGTTCCAGAAAATGCGCGATGCCGGATTTGCCTGCCACTTCATCCGCTGACCCGGCACGGTACCACACCATCTGCGTCACCACAGGGGCGCGGTGATCTTCAATCACCACCACATCAAGCCCGTTTTCAAGCTGAAAGGATGTCACGGTATCCGCATGGACCGCCGTTGTCAGAAAGGCAAAGGCAACCGTAAAGCCAAGGCGACGTGGCATGAATTTCTCCCGCGATTTCTGTTGGTGAAACTATCCGGTCTGGCCCCCACTTCAAGGCCAGCCACGCAGATGTTACTCTTCGCCCGGATTTGCCGGCGGGGCCGAGGGCGTGCGCCTGCCTGCCGCCCGGAAGCGGCGCAATTCGGCCTGCTGATCCAGCGATTGTTTGCGGTAGGCTTTGAAATAGACGTTCACGTTGAAAATGCGTTCCAACAACCGCCCGTCATTCTTGCGCCGATAGTCCAAATCTTCGGCAGCCAGCGTTTCGCGAATTCCCGCCGTCGTGCCGCCGCGTGAGGCATAGCGCACCAAAGCACTGTCACCTGCAGGAATGCCGCCCGCCGCCTTGGGGTTGCCACCAAGTGCTATGATAGCGTCTGCATTTGGGGTGGCATCGGTGCGGTTGATGCCGCCCGGCGTGGGTTCTGGCAAAGACGCGAAATCTTCGGGCAATGCCAACTTTTTCACAGGCAGAATGCCAAATTCGTCAGGCCCATTGGTCGCTGACCGCAGGTTCATCAGGTTGGGCGTCTTGTCCCCACTGCAAGCTGTCAGCGCCAGCATCGCCGCGACCGCGACCGCCATTGCGCCTTTTCCTGCCTGCATTCCCGCACTCCCTCAGCCACTTCATTTGTCTTTAGCGCAAGAACAGCGTCCCGTCACGGGGTCTTTCTTGGCTTTTTGTTCACATTTGGCCCACGCCCCGAAAACACGACCAACCCCAGCGCCCCCACAAAGATCGCCACATCGGCCACATTAAACGCATAAGGGTTCTCGATCCCGCAACACGACATGTTCAGAAAATCGGCCACCGCACCATAGGCCACCCGGTCCACCACATTGCCAAGCGCGCCACCGATCAACAATCCCGCCGATAGTTGCACCCATTTCGATGCCGCCTCGCGCCGGGTCCAGAGCCAGACCCAAACCGATATTGCCAGCGCCACTGCGATCAGCACCCATCGCATCACATCGGCATCATGCGAAAAAAGACCAAAGTTTACGCCGGTGTTCCACGCCATCCGAAACGTCAAAAACGGCGGGATCACGTCGATCACGCCCAGATCAATCAACCGCAGGCCAAATACCACGCCCAGCTTCGTGGCCTGATCCAGGCCCAGGGTGGCAAGAAGGGTCCAGACTGCAATCCGCATATCAGTGCCGGAAATGCCGCTGGCCGGTGAAGATCATCGCCAGACCTGCCGCATCTGCCGCCGCAATCACCTCTTCATCGCGCATTGACCCGCCGGGTTGAATAACGGCTGTTGCCCCAGCTTCGGAAGCAGCCAACAGACCGTCCGCAAAGGGAAAGAACGCGTCCGATGCCACTACCGACCCTTGGGTCAGCGGGGCCGCCAGCCCCATCGCCTCGGCCATATCCAGCGATTTGCGCGCGGCAATCCGCGTAGAGTCGATCCGGCTCATTTGGCCCGCGCCAATCCCCACCGTCGCCCCGTCGCGGGCATAGACGATTGCATTGGATTTCACATGTTTGGCCACCGTCCATGCAAACAGCAAATCCGCCATTTCCGAAGGGGTCGGCGCGCGCTTGGTCACCACCCGCAGATCAGACGGCGAAAGCGCCACGCCGTCGCGGTCTTGCACCAAAAACCCGCCTGCCACCTGGCGGTAGGATAATCCACCCGCTTTCGGGTTGGGCAGCATTTCCGTCGTCAGCAAGCGCAGGTTCTTCCTTTTCGCAAAAATACTCATGGCATCAGCGTTTGCCCCGGGCGCGATCACCACTTCGGTGAAAATCTGTACGATTTCCTCTGCCGTTTCGCCATCAAGCACTTGGTTCAACGCGACAATTCCGCCAAAGGCACTTGTGTGGTCACAATCGTAAGCGCGCGCATAGGCCTCCCGCAGGGTGGCTGCGCGCGCCACGCCGCAGGGGTTGGCGTGTTTGATAATGGCGCAGGCAGGGCCGTCTTTGGGGTCAAATTCGGCGACCATTTCAAACGCTGCATCCGTATCGTTGATGTTGTTATAAGACAGCTCTTTGCCCTGCCATTGCCGCGCTGTGGCCACGCCGGGTCGGGCCGATCCATCCAGATAAAATGCGGCCCTTTGGTGCGGATTCTCGCCGTAACGCAGGGTTTGCGCCAGTTTGCCCGAAAAACTGCGCCGGGCCGGTGTGGCCACGGCCAGCGCCGCCGCCATCCAGTTTGATACTGCCACATCATAGGCAGCCGTGCGCGAATACGCAGCAAGCGCCAACTTTTGGCGGTAGGCAAAACACGTCGCGCCATCTTGTGCGCGCAACTGGTCCAGCAGGCCGGCATACTCCTCCGGGTCGGTTACTACGGCGACAAACCGGTGATTCTTTGCCGCCGCGCGGATCATCGCTGGCCCACCGATATCTATATTCTCGATGCAATCGGCATTGCTGCCGCCGCGCGCAACTGTCGCCTCAAACGGATAAAGGTTGGATATCAGCAGATCAATCGGCTCAATCCCATGCGCCGCCATTGCCACCAGATGCTCGTCATCATCGCGCAAGGCCAGCAACCCGCCATGCACATTCGGGTGCAGCGTTTTCACCCGGCCATCCATCATTTCCGGGAATCCCGTTACATCTGCCACATCGCGCACCGCCAGCCCTGCGCTTCGCAACGTTTGCGCCGACCCGCCGGTTGAAATCAGCTCCACGCCATACTCCGCCAGCGCCCGCGCAAGGTCGATCATGCCGGCTTTATCAGACACTGAAATCAGCGCGCGGCCGATGGGCACAAGGTTTGTCATGGCTCGTCTCCTGCGGATGCGTGGTCAGCGGTTCGGGGCAGTGGGATCGTCCCGATCCAGATCACGGATGGCAAGCGGAGTATCCTGTGCTTTCGCCAAGGTCCAGCCGATCCGGGTTTGATGCGTCACCATTCGCCCGGAAAGCACGATCTGCCTGGCCCCGCGTGGGCGTAAGCGCCCTTTTTCGAGGTAAACTGATGCCTCAAGGGTTAAATCTGCGGCACCGTCATAACGAAATACCCAAATCTCGGAACTCTTCAACGCCATTGAAACGGCCTTGCCGCCCAGATCCAACGCGGCATCGACATCGGGATGCAAATGAAACCGAATGGCAAAATGCACCCCGTTCAGGGCGGTGCGTGTCAACATCGCCTCAAACCGCGCCTGCGCAGCCGTGTCTTGCGCCATCAGCGCATCCTCCCCCGCCAGCCTGCGCCCGTCAGCGGCCAGCATCAAGGTGCGGCTATGCGTCAACCCGTGGCTCGCCGACCAGCCTTCATGCGACAGGTGAATATGGCTGCCCTCTGACCCCGAGCCGCGCTGTTCGGTATCAGCATCGGCCAGATCCACCATCAATTCGCGCCCGCCCTGGCGCGCACCCAACCGCGACGATGAATATCCCTCAATGGCCAGTGTCGAATGAGACGGCGTCGCCCGCCCGGCGCGGTTCCAGTCCGGCCCAAACGGCGCGCCTGACCCGCAGCTGACAATCACCGGCCTGCGCCCCGATGTCAGCTCGAACGCCAGCGTTGATGCATGTGCCGCCCCGCTGGCCCGCCCGGCAGGCGGCGACGTCGCATCCACAATAACCGTGGTGCGCCCCGTGGCCAGCCTTGCATAGCCCATCGACAATCCGGCATGTGGCAGCGATTTCACCCCCGAACTGGCCAACGCATGGTCAAGCCGCCCCTCCAGCCCCCGCCCGCCGCCATGAAACCGCGCAAGGCCCCCATCCGCATGGCGCAGCGCCCGCAGCGTCGGCGCAATTCGTTCAATCGCCGCCAGATGTTGCGGCGGCACCCGTTGCCCGGTTTCCGACAGCGCCTGTGCTGCCCATGTCAGCAGGGTGAACACTTCCAGCAATTCTTCGGGGTTGCGCGTTGGAATACCGCCCTGCGCGTCCACTTCACGCGCGCACTCGCGGGCCAAAGCGGCCACCGCGGGGGCAACATGCGCCTCCATCCCCGTCAATGCCAATCCGGCATAGATCAGCCCCGCCAACGCTTCAAAGCGGGGCAGACCCGGATCGGCCGCCTTCCAGCGGCGTGATAGAAACACCGTCTGCCGCGACAGCGCGCGAAAATATTCCTCTGATTGCGCCGGGCTGCGCGCCGATAGCAGCAAAAGCGCATGATTGATCCACCGGATCAGCCGCCGCCCGGTTAAATCCGGCGTCCAGCCCGGGCCATGTCCACGCCCGTAGCGCGCCATCCAACCCCATGTCCATTCCTGTGCGCGGGTTCGTGCGGCACCTGACCCCACCGCCGCCAGATCATCCAGCCAGGCAAAGCCTTGCGCCGCGGCTTCAAACGCCGGATCCGGGGCCACGACATCCCAAAGCGAGGCTTCCTTTGCCTCAACCAAAAACCCTGCCAACAGCACATTGCCCGCAATCAATTGCCGCCCACGGGCAAACAGCCCAATCGTGCGCGGTTCTGGTTGCGATACGAAGCCTTTTGCAGGCTGTGCCATCCCCGACCGCCAGCTTTCCAGCCGGTTCAGGGCGCGCATCTGCAGCGCTGCAATACCATCGCCCTTGGTCACGCTGCCCAATCCCTGCCTGAACCCTTGAAGTCGCCTGTGGTCCGTTGATCGGACCGTTTGGGCCAGCATAGCGCCGCGCCAAACCCCTGTCACCCCTGACCACCCAGAACTTGCGCCGACCCAGAGATTTCCCGCCCAAGCGTAAAAAGTTGTAAAACGGTCTGGGACTGGCCTTATTCCTGCGCTATACGCGCGCAATACAAAG
Organism: Pseudorhodobacter sp.; assembly: GCA_043721855.1. Lineage (GTDB taxonomy): Bacteria > Pseudomonadota > Alphaproteobacteria > Rhodobacterales > Rhodobacteraceae > JACMNW01. The sequence continues at coordinate 9,253 of JAYSPY010000133.1, read as the reverse complement.
TAACCAGTATCGAAGCAGTTTTTCCAGATGCAAATAGACAAAACCGATCTTGCCGATGTTTGGGTGCTGACCCCGCCGCGTTTTGGCGACGATAGAGGCTGGTTTTCGGAAACCTGGAATGGCCCGCGCATGGCATCCCTTGGTGTGACGATAGATTTTGTGCAAGACAATCATTCCATGTCGGCGCAGGTGGGCACTTTGCGCGGATTGCATTACCAATCATCGCCCCATGCCCAAGACAAACTGGTGCGCTGCACCAAGGGGGCGATTTTCGATGTCGCGGTGGATTTTCGCCGGGGATCGCCCAGCTTTGGCAAGTGGGTCGGTCTGGAGCTGACGCCAGAAAACCGTTGCCAACTTCTGGTGCCCAAGGGTTTTCTGCATGGGTTTGTGACACGCGCGCCCGATACCGAAGTGCAATACAAATGTTCAGACATCTACGCCCCCGATTGCGATGGTGCCGTGCGTTGGGATGATCCGACCATCGGCATTGATTGGGGTCTGACCGGCACGCCGGTCCTGTCTGGCAAAGACGCCGCAGCCCCGCTGTTTGGTGACGTAGCGTCGCCCTTCGAATGGAGCGCGCAATGAAACTGCTCATCACAGGCGGCGCTGGTTTCATAGGCTCCGCCGTCGTGCGCCTGGCCATTGCGCGCGGACATGAGGTGATCAACCTTGACGCCCTGACCTATGCCGCCTGTCTGGAAAATGTGGCAGATGCCGCCAAATCCAACCTTTACAGTTTCGAGCAGGCCGATATCCGCGACCGCGCCGCCCTTGACCGCATTTTCGATCTGCACCGCCCGACTGCGGTCATGCACCTTGCCGCCGAAAGCCATGTCGACCGGTCGATCGACGGCCCAGCCGATTTCATCGACACCAACATCACCGGCACGTTTAACATGCTGGAAGCCGCCCGCGCCTATTGGGTGCGCATCGCCCGCCCGGATAGTTTTCGGTTCCATCATATTTCTACCGACGAGGTTTTCGGCACGCTGGGCGATACCGGCAAATTCACCGAAGACACGCCCTATGCGCCCAATTCGCCCTATTCGGCATCAAAAGCCGCGTCCGACCATCTGGTGCGCGCCTGGGCAGAAACCTACAATCTGCCCGTGGTGATGACCAACTGTTCCAACAACTACGGCCCGTTCCATTTCCCCGAAAAGCTGGTGCCTGTGGTGATTCTGAACGCGCTGGCGGGCAAACCTATCCCCGTTTACGGCGCGGGCCTGAACGTCCGCGATTGGCTGTATGTCGAAGACCATGCCGATGCCTTGCTTACCGTGCTGGAACATGGCGCGCTGGGCCGCAGCTACAATATCGGCGGTGAAAACGAGGCGCGCAATATCGACCTTGTTCGCATGATCTGCACCCTGCTGGATGAAATGCACCCATCCGGCGCGCCGTATGACCGCCTGATCGCTTTCGTCACCGACCGCCCCGGCCATGACGCCCGCTATGCTATTGATCCCGCCCGCATCCGCCACGAACTCGGCTGGCGACCGTCTGTCACGCTGGAACAGGGTCTGCGCAAAACCGTCCGCTGGTATCTGGATAACGAAGCGTGGTGGAAACCCCTGCAAGCCCGCGCAGGGGTTGGCACGCGCCTAGGCGTGAAGGCATGAAACTGCGATGCTGACGGCGCATCTTCCATCGGGTTACGTTATGGCGCGCTTATCGCCACAGCGCATTCCCTACCTGTTGCCCGCTGCGCTGCTGGGGGCGATGCTTCCCGATATTGATATGATCTGGTTTCTCTTTGTCGATCACGGGGCAGTTCATCACCATCGTTACTGGGTCCATATTCCGGCATTCTGGTTGCTTGTTGCGATTTTTGTTCTTCCCGTGATGACCAAATTGCACCGCCTGCCTACCGGGTTGGTTTTCTTTGCCGCAATCGCACTGCATTTGGTTCTGGATACGATTGCAGGCGGTATCATGTGGGGTGCACCGTTCAGTGATCATCTGTTCGCATTAACTACAGTGCCGTCGAGCCATGGGAATTGGATCGTATCTTTCATGCTACACTGGACATTTGCGCTAGAATTAGCTGTCTGGATTGCCGCAGTATTTCTGTGGGTCAGGAGAGAACGGGTATGAAACTGCTGGTCTTCGGCCAAACCGGTCAAGTCGCCCGCGAACTCATCCGCCGCGCGCCTGCGGGTGTAGTGGTGGAGGCTTTGGGCCGGGACCGCGCCGATCTATCCGATCCATCCACCTGCGCAGACGCAATTATGCTGTCAGACGCCGACGCCGTGATCAACGCCGCCGCATGGACGGCGGTGGACAAAGCGGAATCCGAGGAAGCCACCGCAACTGTGGTCAACGGTGCTGCCCCCGCCGCCATGGCGCGCGCCTGCGCCAGGCACGGCATTCCGTTCCTGCATATTTCCACCGATTATGTGTTTGACGGGGCAGGAGACGCACCGTTTGCGACAGATCACCCGACTGCCCCGCTTGGTGCTTACGGGCGATCCAAACTTGCTGGCGAACATGGCGTGCAAAGTGCAGGCGGCGCGCATCTGATCCTGCGCACGTCTTGGGTCGTCTCGGCCCATGGGGCGAATTTCGTCAAAACCATGCGCCGCTTGGGGGCAGACCGCGAAAGCCTGAACGTCGTCGCCGACCAGATCGGCGGGCCGACGCCTGCTGCCGATATTGCGGATGCGCTGTTCACCGCCGCCCGCGCGATGATAGATGGTCAAAAAGGCGGCACACATCATTTTTCTGGGGCGCCCGATTGTTCTTGGGCCGATTTCGCCCGCGCGATCATGGCGGGCGCGGGGCTTGACTGCCAAATCACGGATATCGCCTCCTCCGCCTACCCAACCCCCGCCAAACGCCCGATGAATTCCCGCCTTGATTGCAGCGCCTTCACCCGCGATTTCGGCAGTGCCCGCCCTGATTGGCACAGTGGACTGGCCGCGATATTAAAAGAACTGGAGACAGCATGAAACGCAAAGGCATTATCCTTGCAGGCGGGTCCGGCACGCGGCTGTGGCCCATCACGATGGGCGTTTCCAAACAACTGCTGCCGATCTACGACAAACCGATGATCTACTATCCGCTGTCGGTGCTGATGCTGGGCGGCATCCGCGATATCGCCATCATCACCACCCCGGATGATCAGATACAGTTTCAGCGCCTGATGGGCGACGGCTCGCAATGGGGCCTTAACCTGAACTGGATCGTGCAGCCAAGCCCTGATGGCCTTGCGCAAGCCTACATTCTGGCCGAGGATTTTCTAGGCGGCGCACCCTCCGCCATGGTGCTGGGCGACAACATCTTCTTCGGCCACGGCCTGCCCGAAATGCTGGACGCCGCCGATGCCCAAACCCACGGCGGCACCGTGTTCGGCTACCGCGTGTCTGACCCCGAACGCTACGGTGTGGTCGACTTCGACGCCGACGGCAACGTGCGCGCCATCATCGAAAAGCCTGAAAAACCGCCGTCGAACTTTGCCATCACCGGGCTTTACTACCTTGATGCCCGTGCGCCAGAATTGGCGCGCCAGATCAAACCGTCGCCGCGCGGCGAGCTGGAAATCGCCGACCTGCTGGAGATTTACCGCCACGGCGGCAACCTGAAGGTCGAACGCATGGGCCGTGGTTATGCCTGGCTGGATACCGGCACCCATGGCAGCCTGCTGGATGCCGGAAACTTCGTGCGCACGCTGCAGGCGCGTCAAGGCCTGCAGGTGGGTTGCCCCGACGAGATTGCCTTTTCCAAAGGCTGGATCGACGCGCCCGCATTGGCCAAACGGGCCGAGATTTTCCGCAAGAATGACTACGGTCGCTACCTTGGCGGATTGCTGAAAGATTGACCCTTTGTTTCGATTTTGACAAAAGTTGGGAAAAGTGCAGAACAGCACCCGCAGCGCAATCATGCCTATTTAATGAACAATTAAAGATTTCTCTGGCATTGTTTCCAAAACGTGCAAAATTGAAAGTGGAACAAATGACAGGCGCAAAAAAATGGCCTGCACCACGAGGGGACTTGTTATGGCATTAGGGATCATGATCGCCGGGCTATTGGCAGCAGTAGTTGGCACCACACTTGCCGTTGCTATAGGGCTCAATCTTAGCTCTGCACTGATGGTGTATGGCATTTTTGGCGTCTGTGGCGGCATCTTGGCATGCCTTGCCAGCGTTCCAATGCTTCGCAGTCCGGGGCGTGATCGTGCGCCGCGCAACAGAACTTTGGGTTGATTATATAGCGCAATCAACATGTTGGTTTTCTTTTTCTGTTGTTCAATGCTAAGCGGTACCCTCACCATTCGGCGTTAAGGGCCAACGTGAAACGCCGCTGGCGACAAATGACAGCGTAGATTGCCCGTCTGTCTGCCGCCAGACCGGTAACAGCAGATGTTTCTCCTGTGTAAACTGCGATCCCTTGGGGGGGGGCGACGCGTCAACCGGTAATTCCGGCGCACGGTTGCCGCCTTTTTCTGCGATCCCTTATTTGAAGGAATAACGTCTGGCTCTCTGCCGAATCGGCCAAGATCGCCTTTTTACAGCGCTTCGGCAGGCCGCCGAATCGCCGCAGACGCTTCGATCACCAGCGATTTAAATCCCAATCCGCCACCATCCAGCAACACAAACAACTGCTTGCGCATGCGCGGTTCCCAAAAGGCGTTGATGTGGTCGGCCACACCTTTCACGCCTTCGGTGTGCGGTTTGGACTCGAAAAACGTGGCAATCTGATTGGCCATATAAACCATCTTATCAGGCGACATGAACAACCTCTTTCATTTCAATACGGGCAGAGTGGGTGAACACTTCAAACCGGTCAGCGCGGGCAAGGGCAATCAGGGTAATGTCGCAGTCATCGGCCAGTGCCACGGCTGCAGTCGTCGGCGCAGACACGGCGATCATTGCAGGCACCCCCATCACGGCACATTTCTGCACCAGATCAAGCGACAGTCGCGATGTCAGCACCACAATGCCCATGGTGCAATCCTGCCCGGTCCGCACCAAAACGCCCGCAAGCTTATCCAGCGCATTATGCCGCCCCACGTCTTCGCAGATCGCAACCATTCCTTGATCCGGCGTCCAGAACCCCGCCGCATGGGCCGCGCGTGTGGCGTCATGCAGGGGCTGGCCACCTGGCAGCCCAGCCACCGCCGCCAAAACCTGTGCCGGTGACAGATGCAGGCGTGACGCGGGCACCGGCGGCAAAGCCCGGACCGCTTCGGCCAGACTATCAATGCCGCACAAGCCGCACCCAACCGGCCCCGCCATTGTGCGCCGCCTGTTCGTCAATCGCGTCTCGGCCTGCGGGTTGAGCCAAACCTGCACATCAATCCCGCCCGTGGTTTCCACCACGGTGATGCTGTCAATTTCGGCCTTGGTTGCGATGCCTTCGGTCAGCGCAAAGCCAAGCGCAAAATCCTGCAAATTCGCGGGCGTAGCCATCATCACCGCCTGCGTGGTGCCGTTGAAAGACAGCGCCACTGCCACCTCTGCGGGCAACTGGCGCTGACCGGGCACAATACCGCCCGGCCCGAAAGCCAGCCGTGGCAAGGGGCGGCTGACCTCCATCATTCGGCCGCAGGCAGGATCCGGCGCGCCAGTGTTGCTTGCGCGGTGTAATCTTGCTGCCATTCAGTTGGCCCGTTTGACGGGCTAACTTGTACCGCCGTCACCTTGTATTCTGGGCAATTGGTGGCCCAATCCGAATAATCGGTCGTAATCACATTGGCCTGCGTGTCGGGATGATGGAACGTGGTGTAAACCACGCCGGGTGATACCCGATCCGTGATCTGCGCGCGCAAACTTGTATCGCCGGAACGGCTTGCCAGACGCACCCAATCCCGGTCTTTCACGCCGCGCACTTCGGCGTCATGTGGATGAATTTCCAGCACATCTTCGGCATGCCAAACCACGTTTTCCGTGCGCCGGGTTTGTGCGCCCACGTTGTATTGCGACAATATCCTACCAGTCGTTAGCAAAAGCGGGAAGCGTGGCCCGGTTTTTTCATCGGTCGGCACATACTCGGTGACAATAAACTTACCCTTGCCGCGCACAAAGCCGTCGATATGCATCAAAGGCGTGCCTTCTGGGGCCTTTTCATTGCAAGGCCATTGCACCGATCCCATGGTTTCCAACAGCTCGTAGGACACCTTGGCAAATGATGGCGTCAGAATGGCGATTTCATCCATAATCTGGCTCGGGTGGGTGTAGGTCCAGCCCGCGCCCATCACATTGGCCAACAACTGGGTCACTTCCCAATCGGCATATCCATTGCGCGGGGCCATGACCTTGCGCACGCGGTTGATGCGGCGTTCGGCATTGGTAAAAGTGCCGTCCTTTTCCAGAAACGTCGATCCGGGCAAAAACACATGCGCGTAATTCGCCGTCTCGTTCAGGAAAAGGTCATGCACGATGACACAATCCATCGCCGCCAGCCCTGCCGCCACATGTTTCGTGTCGGGGTCAGATTGCAGAATATCCTCGCCCTGAATGTAAATGCCGCGGAAGGTGCCCTCCACTGCCGCATCCAACATGTTGGGAATCCGCAGGCCAGGCTCGTTATCAATCTTCACGCCCCACAGCGATTCGAACACATCGCGCACGGCATCGTTACTGACATGGCGGTAGCCCGGCAATTCATGCGGAAACGACCCCATATCGCAAGACCCTTGCACATTGTTCTGTCCGCGCAAGGGGTTAACACCCACGCCGGGGCGACCAATGTTGCCGGTCAGCATCGCCAGATTGGCAATCGCGATCACGGTGGTAGAGCCTTGGCTATGCTCCGTAACACCCAGTCCATAGTAAATCGCGCCATTGCCACCTTTGGCAAACAGCCGGGCCGCGGCGCGCAATTCATCCGCCTTGACGCCCGTCAGCAGTTCCATCGATTCCGGGCTGTGGCGCAGATCGGATACAAATTCAGCGTAATCCTGAAACTCATCCCAATCGCAGCGTTCCCGAATGAACGCCTCGTCATACAAACCTTCGGTTACGATCACATGCGATAGCGCCGTCACCACGGCCACGTTTGTGCCGGGCCGCAGCGGCAAGTGATGCGCCGCCTTGATATGCGGGCCATCGACCAGATCAATCCGGCGCGGATCAATCACAATCAGCTTGGCGCCCTTGCGCAAGCGCTTTTTCAGGCGGCTGGCAAACACCGGGTGGCCATCGGTCGGGTTCGCACCAATCACGATCACCACATCGGTATGTTCAACAGAATCAAAGTCTTGCGTGCCTGCCGAGGTGCCGAACGTCGCGCCAAGGCCGTAACCCGTTGGTGAATGGCAAACCCGCGCGCAGGTATCCGTATTGTTGTTCATAAATACCGCGCGGGTCAGTTTTTGAACCAGATACGCCTCTTCATTGGTGCAGCGCGAGGATGTGATCACACCCACCGATTGCCGCCCGTGTTTGGCCTGAATGCCGCGCATTTTGGTGGCCGAAAACGCCATCGCCTCTTCCCACGACACTTCTTGCCACGGATCATTGATGTCTTCACGGATCATCGGGTTCAAAATCCGGTCGCTGTGCGACGCATAGCCATAAGCAAACCGCCCTTTGACGCAGGAATGGCCCCGGTTCGCCTTGCCGTGCTTGTAGGGCGTCATCCGAACCAGTTCGTCGCCACGCATTTCAGCCTTGAAGCTGCACCCGACACCACAGTAAGCGCAGGTTGTGATCACAGAATGCGACGGCGTGCCAATTTCGATGATCGACTTTTCCTGCAGCGTCGCCGTCGGGCAGGCAGCGACACAAGCGCCACAAGACACACAATCCGACGCCAGCGCCGTATCTGCCTTCATCCCGAAGGAAACCCGGCTGTCAAACCCGCGCCCTTCAATCGTCAGCGCGAAAGTGCCCTGCACTTCCTCACACGCCCTGACGCAGCGGGAACACACGATACATTTCGCCGGATCATAGGTGAAATAGGGGTTCGAATCGTCTTTCGGCATCCATTGTTTGTTGACGATGCCACTGGAATCCTTGGCCCGGAAATGCGTATGCATTTCAGAAGCGGGGGGCGCCTCATACCGAACATCGCGCAGGCCAACCGCCCCCGCCATATCTTGCAGTTCACAGTCACCATTCGCCGAACAGGTCAAACAATCCAGCGGGTGATCGCTGATATAAAGTTCCATCACCCCGCGCCGAAGCTGCTTCAGCTTGGCGTTTTGCGTATGCACCTGAAGGCCCGGTGCAACAGGTGTCGTGCAGCTTGCAGGCGTGCCATTGCGCCCTTCAATTTCCACCAGACACAACCGGCATGACCCGAACGCATCAATGCTGTCTGTCGCGCACAGTTTCGGCACCTGAATGCCCGCCTCCGCCGCCGCCCGCATGATGGATGTGCCTTCCGGCACCGTCACGTCAAAGCCATCAATGGTCAATGTGACCATTTGTTTGGATTTGGCGGCAGGCGTGCCGAAATCACGATCCGGGATGATGAAATCTTTCATTCGGCGGCTTCCTTCATAGGCATAAAATCATCCGGAAAATGCGTCAGCGCCGACATCACCGGATAGGGCGTAAAGCCCCCCAATGCGCATAGTGACCCTGCCTTCATCGTGTTGCAAAGATCGGTCAGCAGCGGGATCGCAGCACTGTCTCCGCGTGCAATCCGGTCGATCGTTTCCGTCCCGCGCACCGCCCCAATCCGGCAGGGCGTGCACTTGCCGCAAGATTCAATCGCGCAGAATTCCATAGCAAACCGCGCCTGTTTCAGCATATCGGCGCTGTCATCAAATACCACAATCCCGGCATGCCCGATCAGCCCGTCGCGCCCTGCATATTCCTCATAGCCGAACGGCACATCGAACATGCTGCGCGGGAAATAGGCCCCCAAAGGCCCGCCCACCTGCACGGCTTTCACAGGCCGTCCAGATGCGCAACCCCCTGCAATATCGTCAATAATCTGCCCCAAGGTCAACCCGAACGCCGCCTCGTAAAGCCCGCCTCGCGCCACATTGCCAGCTATCTGCAAGGGGATCGTGCCACGCGACCGGCCGATGCCGAAATCGCGGTAAAACGCCGCACCTCGTTCCAAGATAACCGGAACCGTCGCCAGTGAAATCACGTTGTTCACCACGGTCGGCTTGCCGAGGAAACCCTCCAACGCGGGCAGCGGCGGTTTCGCCCGCACCACCCCGCGCTTGCCCTCAAGCGAGTTCAGCAGCGACGTTTCTTCGCCACACACATAGGCGCCGGCACCAACGCGAATTTCCACGTCAAACGCATGCACTGTGCCCAGAACAGCCCCGCCAAGGATGCCCGCC
>JAYSPY010000132.1:0-30345 GCA_043721855.1 Pseudorhodobacter sp. | reverse complement strand
GATGCGCATTTGATCGGTGATATTCAAAGCAAGGCTGACCAGATCGCCGTCACGCGCGCGGCGGTCCACCAATTTCACCCAAGTGCCGTTTATGAAGGGCAAAACCACAGGCTCAAGCGGGTCGCCGTCAAGTCGACCCAGCATATCAGCGATCCAGTTTTCAGGCGTATTGCCTTCCAGCTCGATCAGTGGCGTTTCGGCGCAAAAGCGCAGGATTTCACCGTAGTCAATGCCGGGCGCGATGGCGTGGCCACCAAACAATGCCATATAAGCCGCGTTGGCAGTCACCAACTTCAGGTTGGCGTCAAACACTGCAAACCCGTCACGGATGGTATCAATCGAATCCCACAGCCGGCGTTCGGCCATCACCGCCGTGCTATGGGCTGCTTCCAGATCAGACAGGAACCGGATATGCTGGCCCTTCAATATTTCCGCCTCGGACAGCGCGTCTTTGGTCACCTGCCTTTGCTCGACGATCATATCTGACAGCCCGCGCGCATGAAGCGACAGCTTTTGATTGGCAACCAACAGTTCGCGGCTTTGATGTACCAGCAGCCGTTCTGCCGCCAATCGCCTGCGCCTTTCTGCGGCTAGCCTTTCTGCGATATCCATATCAGCCATTGTTCCTAAACGCAGATTTTGCAGGGCAGCACCTTCTGGCGCACACCGACTTGTGCCAACCTTGCAACAACAAGATGAACACGGGCTTAACGCCGGCCGGCGCAATTGCAGGCTGGCTATGCCTTGCCAGAATTTGGGCTTCGTGCGACGGTCTTGGTGATCTTATCCGGAGAAATTCTATGCACGGATTCGCACGCCATATGATTATGGGGCTGGTTTGTGGGTTGTGCACTATGGTCGCGGTCATGGCCCCGGCGCAGGATTTGATACCTGCAAAGCGCTTTGTCCTAAGCCAGGATGCGGACCTTCCGGGTGGTGACATTGCATCGGCCATCGATACCACGCTGGAGGCGTGTGAACGCGCCTGTGCCACCAATCAAAGCTGCACCGCGTTTACCTTTAATACCAACAACAATTCGTGCTTTTCCAAGGCTGGCCCCGGTGCGCCTGCGTTCTTTTTGGGGGCCTATTCCGGGATTGCGATCAAAGCTGATGGGGGTGCTGCGGACCGTGCCACCCTGCGTCGGTCTGAACTGCCGTTTGTGCCAGATTGGGATGTTGCCACCGCCTTTGAACAGGCCAACAGCCTGGGCAACACCCATGTCACCAATGATTTCACCGCAGAGGAGCATTTGCAGGCGGCATTGGACGCCGAAACCAATGGCGATGCCGAACTTGCCAGCCGCTTTACCGGGGCCGCCATCAACCTGACCGATTTGCCCGAAACTTGGGCCGATTATGCGCGGCTGTTGCTGCTGGCGGGCCAGCCAAGTGGCGACAATCAGCGCAGTTACCGCGACCGTGCGTATAGTGCGGCGATCAACGCCCATCTGCGGGCGGAAACGCCGGCACTGCGCCATTCGATTTTGGTGACCATGGGCGCAGCGCTGGAAAGCATCGACCGGGGCCGCGACACTGTGCAGGCGCTGCGTTTGGCCCAGGCCCTGCAGCCGCGCGATGATACCGCAGCACTGCTGGATGATGCGATTGGCAAATACGGCTTTCGCATTGCCGATAACGAGGTGCAGTCAGATAGCGTGCGCCCGCGCGTCTGTGCCAATTTCACCGAACCTTTGTTCACCACGGGCGTTGATTATTCCAGCTTTGTGCAGGTGGATGAACCGGGCCTGACGGTTGAAGCCGTGGGTACGAACCAGATTTGTGTTGAAGGCGTCGTGCATGGCCAGCGCTATAGCTTCACCTTCCGCGAAGGGCTGCCTGCCGCCGATGGGCAGACGCTGGCGAAGTCTGTTCCACTGACCGCGTATGTGCGTGATCGCAGCCCCGGCGTGCGTTTTGCCGGGCGGGCCTATGTGCTGCCGCGTCTTGGTGGGGCGTCTATTCCGGTGGAAACAGTCAACACCACCAAGCTTGATCTGACGCTTTATCAGGTCACCGACCGCAACCTTTTGCGGGCCATTCAAGAAGACTATTTTGCCGCCCCGATGCAGCAGTATCAGGAAGAATACTTTGAGGGTTCGGTCGGTGCAGTTCTGTGGCAGGGCACGGCAGAGGTGGGCCAAGAGGTAAACCGCGATGTCACCACGCGCCTGCCGATGGATGATGCCCTTAAAGGCAGGCCCGCCGGGATTTACGCGCTGAAAGCCGCCGTGCCGGGCGTGGACCCCTATGTTGTGGGGGCGGCGTGGCAGTGGTTTGTGGTGTCTGATCTGGGCCTGACCACGATGAGCGGCGTTGACGGGCTGCATGTGTTTGTGCGGTCGCTAGGCACGGCAGAGGCGAAGGTAGGCATCACGCTGGAGTTGCTGGACCGGGCGAATACCGTTTTGGGGGCGGCCACGACCGATGCGATGGGCTATGCCAGTTTCCCGGCTGGGCTGACGCGTGGCATGGGTGGCGCTGCCCCCGCCATGGTCGTGGCAAAGGATAGCGCGGATGATATTGCGTTTCTGTCGCTGACCGACCCGGAATTTGATTTGTCAGATCGCGGGGTAGAGGGACGCGAGGCTGCCCCGCCGGTGGATGTGTTCCTGACCACGGATCGCGGCGCTTACCGGGCGGGTGAAACCGTTTATGCCACCGCCTTGGCGCGCGATGCGCAGGCAGCAGCCGTACCGGGTCTGCCGCTGACTGCCGTGCTGATGCGCCCGGACGGCGTGGAATATTCGCGGCAGTTGGCTGTGGATGGTGGGGCGGGCGGGCATGTCTTCAGTTTGCCCATTGCCGGATCAGCGCCGCGTGGTGTTTGGCGGCTGGATATGTTTGCCGACCTTGAGGCCCCTGCGCTGACCTCTGCCACGTTCCTTGTTGAAGACTTCCTTCCGGAACGGATTGATTTTGATCTGGCATTGGCCGATGGCCCGTTGCGGCTGGGCGATGTGCCTGACCTGACCGTTTCTGCGCGCTATCTCTTTGGTGCACCGGGGGCTGATCTTGCGATTGAGGGCGAGATTTTGTTGCGCGCAGCAGACGGGCTTGCTGCGTATCCGGGATACGTGTTTGGCCGCCATGACACGCCGTTTGATGCCCAGCTTGCGGTGTTTGATGGGGGTGCCCGCACCGATGATACCGGCTCGGCTGTGGTGCCTGTAACCCTGCCTGCTGTAACAGACCCCGGTCGCCCGCTGGTGGCGCGTATGACTGTTCGCGTAGCCGAAGGATCGGGTCGCCCGGTGGAACGTCAGATCAGCAAGTTGCTGACGCCATCGGTCGCCATGATTGGGGTGAAGCCGCTGTTTGACGGTGTGGTTGGCGAAGGCCGCGACGCACGCTTTAGCCTGATCGGCGTTGGTCCGGCTGGTGCGCTGACGCCGATGAAAGTGAAATGGGTGCTGACGCGGATTGAGACGGATTATCAGTGGTATCAAAATTCGGGTAGCTGGAATTGGGAACCCGTGGTCAGCCGGTCCATTGCGGCGGAAGGCATGGCTGATCTTGGTGCAGCGCCGTTTGAGATTTCGGGTGCTGTCACTTGGGGCGAATACGAGTTGCTGGTGGAACGCACAGACGGCGTGCCAGCGGCCACATCGACCACTTTCCACGCCGGCTGGTATGCCCCCGCCGATGTATCGGCAACACCCGATACGCTGGAATTGTCGCTGGACAAGCCCGCCTACAAACCCGGCGATACCGCCACGCTGCGCATCGTGCCACGCGCGGCGGGGACGGCGCTGATTACCGTGCTGTCAAACCGGCTGGTGGCGATGCAGGCGGTGGAGGTGACGGAGGGCGAGAATATCATCACCCTGCCCGTCACTGATGAATGGGGGGCTGGGGTATACGTCACCGCATCGGTGTTGCGCCCGATGGATGTGGCCGCTGGCCGCAACCCGGCGCGCGCACTTGGCTTGACCCATGCGGGCGTTGATCCCGGCGCGCGGCAGTTGGTGGCAAACATTGAAACCGCGCCCGAAGCCGCGCCGCGCGGGCCCTTGGATGTGGCGGTGCGTGTGGCGGGGGTTGAGGCGGGCGATACCGCTTTTGTCACCGTGGCGGCGGTGGATGTGGGCATTTTGAACCTGACCGGGTTCAAGGCGCCTGATCCGTCGGATCACTACTTTGGCCAGCGAAAACTTGGTGTCGGTATTCGAGATATTTATGGCCGGTTGATCGACGGGCTGAATGGTGCGGAAGGCGTGGTGCGGTCTGGCGGTGATGCGGGCGCACAGGCGCGGTTGCAATCGCCACCGCCCACCGAAGAACTGGTCGCCTATTTCAGCGGCCCGGTGCAGGTCGGCGCAGACGGCTTGGCGCATGCCACGTTCGATTTGCCAAGCTTCAACGGGACGGTCAAAGTGATGGCCGTAGCGTGGTCTGCCAAGGGCGTGGGGCAAGCCTCGGCTGATGTGCTGGTGCGTGATCCGGTTGTGATGACCGCCAGCCTGCCGCGTTTCATGGCCCCCGGCGATTCATCCCGCGTGCTTCTGGAGATTGTGCATGCAACCGGGCCATCGGGGCGGATGGGGTTGGATGTATCATCCGTTGGGCTGTCGCTGGGGGATGTGCCATCCGGCTTTGATCTGGCTGACAAGGCGAAAGTAGTGTTCGCGGTGCCGGTTACAGCGAAAGAACCGGGGCTTTACAGCATCGACGTGGCGCTGACCACGCCGGATGGTCGCGTTCTGAAAAAGACGCTGCAAGTGCCTGTACAGATAAACGACCCGGAAATTGCCCGCACCACGCGGCTTGATCTTGCCACAGGGCAAAGCTTCACCTTTGATCAGGCAGCGTTTGCCGGGCTGATCCCCGGTTCTGCCAAAGCGTCGCTTGCCATCGGGCCGATAGCGCGGCTGAACGCGCCGGGGCTGCTGGCGTCATTGGACCGCTATCCCTACGGCTGCACCGAACAGATCGCGTCAAAGGCGCTGCCGCTGATCTATTTTGATCAAGTGGTGCAGGCCATGCAGGTGAAGGGCGCGGACAACGTCAAGGCACGGGTGGAACAGGCGGTATCAGACGTGCTTGCCAACCAATCGTCATCGGGCGCATTCGGGCTTTGGTCGCCCAGTTCTGGCGATTTCTGGCTGGATGCTTACGTGACTGATTTTCTAAGCCGGGCAAAGGCGCATGATTTTGCGGTGCCTGATATCGCGTTTCGTCAAGCGCTTGATAACCTGCGCAATCAGGTGAACTATCAGGCCGATTTTGATAATGGCGGCGAGGCGCTGGCCTATGCACTGATGGTATTGGCCCGCGAAGGGGCGGCGGCGGTGGGCGATCTACGCTATTACGCCGATGTGAAAGGCGATGCTTTTGCGACGCCGATTGCACAGGCACAGCTTGGCGCGGCGCTTGCCAGCTACGGCGATCAGGTGCGCGCCGATGCGATGTTCCGCAAGGCGGGGGCAAAGCTGGATGCGCTGACCGGGCCAGAAACCGAACAAATCTACCGCACAGATTATGGCACCAATTACCGCGATGCGGCGGGCGTGTTGACGCTGGCGGTCGAGGCCGGGTCAACCGCGATTGACCGCGAGGCATTGACCACACGCATCGCGGCGGCGGGCAATACCTTGTCTACGCAAGAGGCGACATGGGCGCTGCTTGCCGCCAATGCGCTGATTGATGGCGCAGGGATGGAGGGCATTATGATTGACGGTAGGGCCGCCACCGGGCCATTGGTGCGGGTGATGGATGCGGCAACTGCGCCGATGGTGGTGACAAACGGATCAAAGGCCGCTACCCAGTTGACCGTTACTACCTACGGCGTGCCAGAAGCCGCCGAACCGAGCGGTGGCAACGGCTATTCCATCACGCGCAGTTACTACACGCTGGACGGGCAGGCGGCATCGCTTGATGGGCTGAAGGTCGGCGCGCGGCTGGTTACAGTGCTGGAGGTCACGCCCTTTGTCCGGGGCGAAGCGCGCCTGATGGTCAACGATCCGCTGCCCGCGGGGTTCGAGATTGACAACCCGAACCTGATTTCGGGCGGCTCGCTGGCCAAACTTGATTTCCTTGGGTTGGAATCCGAAGTAACGCATAGCGAATTCCGGCAGGACCGCTTCCTGACGGCGATTGACCGCTACGATGCCAATAGCTTCCGGCTGGCCTATATCGTGCGCGCGGTGTCACCCGGCACCTTCCACCACCCGGCGGCGTCGGTTGAGGATATGTACCGCCCCGATCTGCGCGCGCGCAGTGACACCGGGCAGATCACCATAGCACAGTGATGCGCGCCCGTTTGATCTTTGCCGCAGCGGCGGGCATTTGGCTTGCTGCTGCAGCACGCGATTTTGGCGATCAGTGGATTGTGGCGACGGTGCTGCCACCGCTTGCGCTTGAAACCTCGGTCGAGGTTTTAGACAGACACGGTGCGTTGTTGCGCGCTTATACCGTGGCCGATGGCCGCTGGCGGCTGGCGGTGACCCCGGCACAGGTGGACCCTGCCTATGTGGCGATGCTACTGGCGTTCGAGGATAAACGATTTCAGAAACACCATGGCGTTGATCCGGCCGCCATGGCGCGGGCAGTGGCACAAGCCATCTGGAACGGGCGCATCGTATCGGGTGGGTCCACCCTGACCATGCAGGTGGCGCGGTTGCTGGAGGAAAGCGGCACTGGCAAAGTGTCGGGCAAGCTGCGCCAAATCCGCGTGGCGCTGGCGTTGGAACGCCGGCTGACCAAGGATCAGATTTTGCAGCTATACCTGCATCTGGCCCCCTACGGCGGCAATCTGGAAGGCATTCGCGCGGCGACGCTGTCTTATTTCGGCAAGGAACCACGACGGTTAACGCCTGCTGAAATCGCGTTGCTGGTGGCCATTCCGCAATCGCCCGAAACCCGCAGGCCGGACCGCAACCCGGATGCCGCCGGGGCCGCCCGTTCGCGTGTGCTGGAAAGGGCCATCGGCACAGGTATCATCGACGCAGATCAGGCGATGGCGGCGCAGACTGAACCGGTGCCACGTCTGCGCCGCCCTTTCCCGGCCCTTGCCCCGCATATGGCCGACCGCGCCTTGGCCGAGGCACCGGGCACAGCTGCACACCACCTGACGATTGACGCCGTTCTGCAGGGCCAGTTGGAAGCCTTGGCACGCGATGTGGTGGCAAGTCACGGCGACAGGCTGCAAATCGCCATGGTGGTGGCAGATCATACATCGGGCAAGGTGCTGGCCTCGGTCGGGTCCAGCGCTTATCAGGCTGACGCGCGGCAAGGGTTTATCGACATGACGCGGGCGATCCGGTCGCCGGGATCAACGCTAAAGCCGCTGGTTTACGGGCTGGCGTTTGACGAAGGCCTGGCCCATCCCGAAACGCTGATGGAAGATCGCCCGACGGTGTTTGGCAGTTATGCACCGCAGAATTTTGACCGCAAATTTCGCGGCACCATCCGCGTGCGTGAGGCATTGCAACAATCGCTGAACATCCCCGTCGTGGCCCTGACCGAGGCGCTTGGCCCTGCCAAACTATTGGCAGCACTGCGCCGTGCCGGGGTG
This sequence comes from Pseudorhodobacter sp., assembly GCA_043721855.1. GTDB lineage: Bacteria > Pseudomonadota > Alphaproteobacteria > Rhodobacterales > Rhodobacteraceae > JACMNW01. The sequence continues at coordinate 22,829 of JAYSPY010000132.1, read as the reverse complement.
GACGCCAAGGTGCCAGGCGGGCAACCGGGGCTGGCGATTGCCTTGGGTGGGCTTGGCGTGACGCTGGAAGATATGGTGCAGCTCTACGCGGCAATCGCGCGCGGCGGGGTCAGTTTGCCGCTAACCCACCGCATGGACAGCATACGGGCGGATGGCGCTAGGGTGTTGTCAGACACATCGGCATGGGAAATCGGTGACATTCTGGCAGGCCTTGCCCCACCCCCCGGCGCACCTGCAAACCGCTTGGCCTATAAAACCGGGACCAGCTACGGCCACCGCGATGCGTGGGCAATCGGCTATGACGGGCGCCATGTGATCGGTATCTGGATGGGCAGGCCCGATGGCACACCGGTGCCGGGGGCGTTTGGCGCGGATTTGGCGGCACCTGTGCTGTTCCAGGCCTTCGCACGGCTGAAACCAGCACTTGACCCACAACCCCCCGCCCCAGCGGCCACTTTACTGGTTGCCAATGCCCAGCTTCCGTCACCGTTGCAAAAGTTCCGCTCACGTTCTGCCGCCTTTGACGTGGGTGCAGATGCCCCCGCCGTTTCCTTTCCGCCCGATGGGGCAGAGGTGGAATTGCTGAAGGGCGGCCTGCTTGTGCGGGTGCGTGGCGGTGATGCGCCGTTTACGTGGCTGGCTGACGGGGTGCCAATGGCGGTGGCGACGGGTGCGCGCGAAACCATGCTGGCGCTGCCGGGACCGGGGTTCGTAACGCTATCGGTGATAGATGCAGGCGGGCGATCTGCGCGGGCATCGGTGCGGGTGCGCTGACTTTGCCGCGCCCGTTCACGTTGTGGGGGTGTGCATGCCAGGATGGATAGCAGCGATGGCGGAAAAGGTGTCCAACACGGCCATGATCCCGGCGATTTTGGGGTAATCGGCAAGGTCAACCCCCGCCCGACGCGCGTTGTAAATCTGCGGCACAAGGCAGATATCGGCGATTGTTACGCCGTCGCCATGGCAGCAGGTGCTCGTTGTCGGATGATCCAGCATCCGCTCCACCGCAGCCAAACCCAGCTGCATGAAATGCAACTGCCAATCATCCGCCGTGATCGCCCCGCCACAGGCTTTGGCGGCAAAGTTACGCAGCGACAGGTTGCAAACCGGCGCAATCCACATCGCCATGGCTTTGGAAAGACCGCCCATGCGCGCACGGCCAGCAGTATGCGTTGGCAAGAACCGACGCCGCCGCATTTCATCCAGATAATCCCAAATCGCCACTGGTTGCGTCAGCACCAGCGCATCCATTGCCAGCGTTGGCACAAGGCCCTTTGGATTGAGGCGCAAGTTTTCAGGCGCATGATGCGATCCATCCATCAAGGTGAGCTGACCGGCAGTCAGGCCAAGTCGCAAAACTGCAGGGCAATGCGAACGCGGAAGGCGGCTGATAAGCGCCAATATTCCTGACGCGTGATCGCCAGCCGTGCCATAATCGCGCAATTTTTGCCGGGCAATTTCGGGTTGATGACTTGCGCATCTCAGATGATCGCACAAGCCGCTCTGGTTGCTGCTCTGGTGGGATGTTAGGCAGGCCGCGAAACGCACCACAACGCAGAGATTCCAATGCGCGCCCTGATCAAAACCCATGCAGCCCTGTTGATCACCGGGCTGATCAGCTTTGTGTTCATGGGCGCGGGCCAGTCACTTTATGGCCCTGCCTTACCCGCCTTTGCCCGCGATCTGGGTCTGAGCGTGCCGCAGGCCGGCTGGTTGATATCAGCGCATTGGATTGGCTGCATTTTGGGCGTCGCAGCAATGTTTCGCCTCGGTGATTTGATCTCGCCACGCGTAGCACTGGTTTTGATGGCAACGGGTGCCGGCCTTATTGCGTCAACACCCGGTTGGTGGGGCACGCTTGGCGGGGCGGTATTGTTTGGCATGGGGTATGGCTGTGCAACGGTTGTGTACAACCCGCGGGTTCTGGCGGCTTTTGGCGATAAAGGGCCGTCGATGCTTAGCTTGCTGAACGCGGTGTTCAGCCTTGGCGCAATTGCTGCCCCGTTGGTTTTTGTGGCAATGGGATCTTCGCCATCGCTGACCTTTGGCGTGGTTGCAGCAGGCTGTGCGACAGTCGCACTGTTTGCGGGCGCTGCGGGCAAATCCCAGGCCGCAGCGGGTGCTGCCATGCTGCCTTTCCACATTCATTGGGGTATTTTGATCTTTGGCATGGTATCGGTCGGCTTGGAAGCCTGCCTGATCGGCCTTGGCCCAACAGCACTTATCCAGGCGGGCGAGACCGAGGCGAAAGCTGCCAAACTGCTGTCTCTGTTCTTTGTGGCGTTTCTTGCGGCGCGGATAGCTTTGGTGTTTGCCGCCCAATATCTGCCGTCTTTCACGCTGTATGCGGCGGCAATGTCAGTGGCATCAGTGGCAGCCCTGATTGGTGCCACGATCAGCCCCGCGGTGTCTTTTGTGCTGATCGGCATCAGTGCGGGCCTGTTTTTCCCCAGCTATTTTGTAACCGCCGCGCGTAAAATGGGCACGGACAAGCGGGTTGCACCTACAATCGTGGCGGCGGGGCTGATCGGCGGGATTTTATCGCCGGTGTTGATGACCCAAGTGATGGATGGCTTGGGCCAGCACGGCTTCTTTTGGGTGATCGCCGGCGTTGCGGGTGTGACGGCGCTGATGGCTTTGGCTGTTCTGCGGCCAATGAACCGGTAGTGCTGGCGATGCGCGCTTTACCTCTGCCAGATCATCTGCGCAAACATCCGGCATGTGCAATAGCCCGGCTGACCTGGGCGGCGTTGGATAGGGGATACCACCATGAGCCTGATCAAAAGCTGGGTGACAAGCGCCAATAGCGCCACCACGGATTTCCCGCTGAACAACTTGCCCTGCGGCGTGTTTTCAGTCGGTGATGAAGACCCTCGTTGCGGCATGGCGATTGGTGATTTCATTCTGGACCTGACTTCGCTGGAGGCAGAGGGGCTGTTGAAGCTGTCAGACGAGCCGCTGTTTGACGTGCCGTTCTGGAACGAATTGATGGATCAGGGCCCGGCAGTCTGGGCCGATTTGCGAGCGGAAGTGACGGCGCTGTTGTTGGACGGATCATCGAAGCGGTTTTTGATCGAAGATCACCTTGTGCCGATGGCGGGGGCCAAGTTGCACATGCCGTTCCTCGTGTCAGAATACACCGATTTCTATGCGGGCAGGCAGCATGCCACCAATGTCGGCACCCTGCTGCGCGACCCCGCACATGCGCTGCCGCCAAATTGGTTGCATATTCCCATCGGCTATAATGGGCGCGCGTCGTCGGTGGTGGTATCGGGTACCGAGGTGCGCCGCCCTTGGGGTCAGTTGAAACCTGCAGGCGCGGATTTGCCCATTTTTGCGCCATCAAGGCGGTTTGATTTTGAACTGGAACTGGGCGCTGTGGTGGGTCAATCATCCGAGGGGATGGTATCTGTGACTGCGGCCGACGCGATGATTTTCGGGTATGTGTTGCTGAACGATTGGTCAGCGCGCGATATTCAGGCGTGGGAAAATCAACCGCTGGGGCCATTTCAGGCCAAAGCCACCGCCACCACCATTTCGCCTTGGGTGGTGATGGCCGCGGCATTGAAGCCGTTTCGCACCTCGACCCCGCCGCGCGAGGTGGCGCTGCTTGCGCATTTGGTCGAACCGGGCCCGATGCTGTTTGATATCGCGTTAGAGGTGGGTTTGACGCCGAAAGGTGGCGCCGAGACGGTGCTGACACGCACGAATTATTCAGAGATGTACTATTCCGCGCCGCAACAACTGTGCCATCACACCACCAGCGGCTGCGTGATGAATGTCGGTGATTTGCTGGGCTCTGGCACAATTTCCGGGCCACTGAAAGAGAACCGTGGGTCTATGCTGGAATTGTCTTGGGGCGGCAAAGAGCCGTTGGCAATTGCAGGCGGCACCCGCAGTTTCATTGAAGACGGCGATACCATTTCGATGCGCGGTGCGGCCTTGGGCGATGGCTACCGGATCGGCTTTGGGCCTTGCACCGGACAGCTGATTGCAGCGCATGAAAACCCGGTTGGTGCCGGCGGCTAAAAACAGACGGCTAACCGCCTGTCTGCCACGTCCGCACGGCATCAAGCGGGTAAATCAGCATCAGGATATTCAGCGCCAGACCATCACGGATCAACCAGATGGTCAGCGCTTCAAACCCGATGATAATCGCCACCGATGCCCAAACCGGGATAACCCGCGCCAGCGCAAAACCCAGGGTCATCGCCAGAATATCGCAAACCGAATTCAGCACGGAATCGCCGAAATAATCGAGGCTGATCGTCACCGCACGGTAGCGTTCGATGATGAAGTCAGAGTTTTCTAAAATCTCCCACGCCGCCTCGATCAGGGTGGCAATGGCCAGACGCCAACCGAAATCAAGCTTCCGTGCCACCAGCCTCAATGCGCCAAAGAACAAAATCCCGTGCAGCAGATGCGACGGCGTGTACCAGTCCGATATGTGCTGCGAGTTTTCGGAACTGACCGTTTCGCCATGCCAAAGTTTCACATAGCCACATTTGCAAATCGGTTCGCGTCCGATCCACAAAAGATAGGCTGCGGCAGCAAGGATGATTGCCAATACAACGAAATAGGGCAATCGTATGCGTGTCATAGATGCAGTGAAACCATATTGCGGTGCCCGCGTCCAGCCAGATGAAAGGGTGAGCATGGCCAATAAATACGGCCCCACACGCGGGGAATTGTGGTTTCGGATGGCCGTGGGTCTCGTCGGGTTCACAGTATTGATCGCCGCAGTCAGCCGCGCGGCATGCCATCAGGCCCGGCCTTGGTCGAAGTTGTGGGCATTGGCGGCGTCTTCTTTGGCGGCACTGTGGTCTGGGCGGCTCGGAAGCTGTGGAGCAGCCGCGCTGATTGAGGGCGGATCAGGTTTCGGGAACCAACAAAACCCTTCCGTCAGGTGTCAGATGAAAGACATCGCGCCCTTCGATCACCACGACGCTTAAAGGCCCGCCATAGGCCGCACCACTATCAATATTGAGGCGGTTGCCATAGTGGCGGGGTTTGTCGATCGCGGTATGACCATGCACGATCAGCGGGCCATAGCTGCGCAGGTCTTCCAGAAACGCCCCCCTGATCCACAAAAGATCGGTTTCGGATTGCTGATCCAGCGGCACGCCTGCACGCACGCCTGCATGCACAAACAGCGCGTCGCCCCGCAGATACGAGGTGGGCAGGCTTTCCACAAAATCGCGGTGGTTTTGCGGCACGGCGGCGACTGATTCGTCGTGAACCGGCTTCAAGCGGCGGTCTGCCGCATTTTTCACGCCGTAGGATGCAAGGGTGGCCGCCCCGCCAAGTCTGTAATGCAGATAGCTTAAATCGCTGCGCAGGCCTTCGTCATGGTGGTTGATATCGGCCAGAAACCCCGCAAACATGCGGTCGTGGTTGCCTTTCAGCACGATCCAGTTCTTGCCATCTGCAATGCCCGCGCGCAGGTATTCGATCACACCCTTACTGTCTGGCCCGCGATCAACAAGGTCGCCGAGATGGATGATCGGGGCGTCATCGCTGCCCTGATCAACGGCGATCCGGCCGTGCAAGTCTTGCAACAGGTCAAGATGGCCGTGAATATCGCCAATCGCATAGCTTCGCATGGATTTAACCTTTGGTCAGGTCGCAAGAAGCGGGGGGATCTGCCCCCCATACCCGGTGTCTAGAAGCGGGGGTTTCACACCCCGTTGCCGGTTGGTTCTTGAACCAATGGCGCACCAACCGTCAACCCCCGTGGGATATTTGTGCAAAGATGAAAGGGCAAGCGTTATGCCACGTCGAACTCCAGCGCCTTGACCTGCTGGAACATGCCGGTTGAATCGAGCGTATCGACAACTTTCGGATCAATCGCCTGATCCAGATAAAGGATGGCAATCGCCTCTTGTCCGACGCCAGACCGCCCGAGGGTAAAGTTGGCGATGTTGACGCCGTTTTTGCCCATGGTCATGCCGAGCAAGCCAATGATGCCAGGCACGTCTTCGTTGGTGGTATAGAGCATGTGGCGGCCAATTTCGGCGTCGATATTGATGCCTTTAATCTGGATAAACCGCGGCTTGCCATCGGAAAAACAAGTGCCCGCGATGGAGCGTTCCCGACTGTCTGTCACCACGGTCAGTTTGATATAGGCATCAAATGTGCCCGATTTTTCCTGCCGGGTGGTGGATATTTGCACGCCGCGTTCCTTTGCCACCACGGGGGCAGACACCATGTTCACATCGGGGTTGGTCGCCCGCATGATGCCTGCGATGGTGGCGCAGTTCAGCGCGGCCAAGTTCATGTCGGACACCGCACCATCGTAAAGCACGTTGATCGCCTTGATCGGCTCGTCCGTCATCTGGCCCACGAATGCACCAAGGTGGCCCGCGAGTTTCAGCCACGGGCCCATGACGGCGGCTTCTTCGGCAGTCACCGACGGCATGTTCAGCGCGTTTTGTACGGCCCCGGTCAGCAGGTAATCTGACATTTGTTCGGCCACTTGCAGGGCGACATTTTCCTGTGCCTCGGTGGTGGCGGCCCCCAGATGCGGCGTGCTGACGACGTTGGGCAGGTTAAACAGCGGGTTTGTCGTGGCCGGTTCCACCTCGAACACGTCAAGCGCTGCACCTGCGACATGGCCCGATTTCAGCGCATCCACCAAGGCCGCCTCATCAATCAATCCGCCACGCGCGCAGTTGATGATGCGGACGCCTTTTTTGGTTTTGGCAAGGTTTTCGGCGGACAGAATGTTGCGGGTCTTGTCGGTCAGCGGCACATGCAGGGTGATGAAATCAGCCCGGTGCAGCAGTTCGTCCAGATCAACCTTGGTCACGCCCAGCGTTTTTGCGCGTTCATCCGACAGGAAGGGATCATAGGCGATAACCTTCATATGCAGGCCCACCGCACGGTTGCACACAATGCCACCGATGTTGCCAGCACCTATGACACCAAGGGTTTTGTTGAACAATTCGACCCCCATGAAGCGCGATTTTTCCCATTTCCCCGCATGGGTTGATGCGTTGGCTTCGGGGATTTGCCGGGCCACGGCGAACATCATCGCAATGGTATGTTCCGCCGTGGTGATCGAATTGCCGAACGGCGTGTTCATCACGATGACGCCCTTTTTCGACGCCGCCGGAATATCAACATTATCGACGCCAATGCCCGCGCGACCGATCACCTTCAGGTTGGTGGCCAGCGCCAGCAGCTTTTCGGTAACCTTGGTGGCAGACCGGATGGCCAGACCATCATATTGGCTGATGATACGAGCGAGTTCGTCTTTGTCTTTGCCAAGTTTCGGCAGGTAGTCCACCTCGACTCCGCGATCACGAAAGATCTGCACGGCGGTTTCGGAAAGTTCGTCGGAAACGAGAACGCGGGGGGCCATGGTGAGCTCCTATGATTTGGGTTGTGGGGTGGTGCGCAATGAATGCGCACCCTACAGGTGAGGTGGGCGTTTACTGCGCAGCGATTTCCGCATGAAACGCATGGGCGATCCAAGGCATCAGGGCGGCGACATCGGAAGTCTCCACCGTTGATCCGCACCAGATGCGCAGGCCAGCAGGTGCATCGCGGTAAGCGCCAATGTCATAAGCGACGCCCGCTTTTTCCAGCCGCTTGGCCACGGCCTTGGCAAATGCCTCGCCATCTTTGATGCGAGGATCGTTGAATTTGAGACACACGGATGTGGTGGATGCGATTGCGGCGGTTTCGGCCAGATTTTGCAGCCATGGGTTCTGTGCGCAAAATTCCCAGACCGCCGTGGCATTCGCGGTCGCGCGGTTGACCAGGCCTTGCAGCCCGCCCACAGATTTTGCCCATTTCAGCGACACAAGGTAATCTTCGACGGCCAACATCGACGGCGTGTTGATCGTCTCACCCACAAAGATGCCCTCAATCAGCTTGCCCTTGCTGGTCAGCCGGAAAATCTTGGGCAGCGGCCAGGCGGGGGTGTAGCTTTCCAGCCGTTCGGCCGCGCGGGGCGACAGGATGATCATGCCATGCGCGCCTTCACCGCCCAGCACTTTTTGCCAGGAGAAGGTGGTTACATCCAGCTTGTCCCACGGCAGGTGCATCGCGAACGCGGCAGAGGTGGCATCGCAGATGGTCAGGCCTTGGCGGTTGGCCGGAATGGCATCGCCGTTTGGCAGGCGACAGCCGGACGTCGTGCCGTTCCATGTAAACACGACATCGGAATTGAAATCGACCGATGCAAAATCAACGATCTGCCCGTAGGGCGCGATTTTCACCTTTGCATCCAGTTTCAGCTGCTTGATGGCATCGGTCACCCAGCCTTCGCCAAAACTTTCCCACGCCAGCATTTCAACGGGGCGCGCGCCGAGCATCGTCCACATTGCCATCTCAACCGCGCCGGTATCAGATGCGGGAACGATGCCAATCCGGTAATCGTCGGGTACGCCCAGAATTTCGCGGGTCAGATCAATGGCTTGCCGCAGCTTGGCTTTGCCAACAGCTGCGCGGTGCGAACGCCCAAAAGGCGCGTCCGACAGATGATCCAATGTATAACCGGGGATTTTGGCACAGGGGCCGGACGAAAAACGTGGGTTCGCCGGGCGCAATGCCGGGGCATTCAGATCAGTCATGGTATCCTCACAGATAAATGCCCTTCGTTGGGGAAGGGTGTCCCACTTGCCGCAATAGGGGGCGGTGCTGTCTGGCGCAAGGTGAAAATTCATCGTAAAGCGCCGCATCATCGCGGTTTTGCGACGCTGTCCTGCCCGAAATGGAAACCCGCATGTTTGTTGTTACGCTGATCACCAACCCCGCCACACCGCTGCTGCACCGCGCGACTGTGGAAAGCCTGCGCAATGCCTGGGGCGGCGGTGATGCGCGTTGGCTGAACCCCGGCGTCGCGGCGGAATTTGGCGTGGAGGCGATGCCTGCGAACCGTTGGGAGGTTTGGGAAAGCCTGCAATGCCTTCGCGTCGATATGGTCATGCAGCCTGCCGAGGGGCGCAAAAAGCGACTGCTGATCGCCGACATGGACAGCACCATGATCCAGCAAGAATGCATTGATGAACTGGCCGTTGAAGCAGGCGTCGGCGCGCAGGTGGCGGACATTACCGCGCGCGCGATGAATGGCGAGCTGGATTTTGAAGATGCGCTGCGGGAACGCGTTGGCCTGCTGCGTGGCTTGCCGGAATCGGTGATCGCCACCGTTATTCATGACCGGATTAGCCTTATGCCGGGGGGACGTGCGCTGGTGGCTACCATGCGGGCACATGGGGCCTATGCGGCACTGGTTTCGGGGGGGTTCACCGCCTTCACGACGCAGATTGCAGCTATGCTTGGTTTTGATGAACACCGCGCCAATCTGCTGCTGGTGCAGGATGAAAAGCTGACAGGGCTGGTGGCGGAACCCATCCTTGGCCGGGTGGCCAAAGTGCAGGCGTTGCAAGAGATTGCCGCGCGCCTGAGCATCACGCCGCAAGAGGCGATGGCAGTCGGCGACGGCGCCAATGATCTGGGCATGCTGGGCCTTGCGGGGGCGGGTGTGGCACTGCATGCCAAACCTGTTGTTGCGGCGGAATGCGACCTGCGGATCAACCACGGCGATTTGACCGCACTCTTGTATCTGCAAGGCTATGCGCGGGCGGAATTTGTGTCTTAATCCGCCAAGTTAGGCCAAAATTGCGCCACAAGCGGGTTCTTGCCCGCCTTCTTGTTGACGCATCGAGGCGCTTTACATCCGGTTAACGAAACACGATCAATTGCTAATCCGGAAGTTGAGTAATCTATGTTTGAAGTCAGCCTGAACCTACTGACACTGCTTCTTGGTGCGGCATTTCTTGCCGGGTTCATCGACGCTATTGCGGGTGGCGGCGGGTTGATCACGCTGCCTGCTTTGCTGTTAGCGGGGGCCGGTCCGATCGAGGCGCTGTCGACCAACAAAGTGCAAGGCAGCTTTGGCGCGGCAACAGCGGCGCTGTCTTATGCACGGGCGGGTCAGGTGGATCTAAAGGCCCAACGCGTGCCGGCGCTGATCGCACTAATATCTGGCCTGTTCGGGGCGGTGTTGGCCACCCGTTTGCCGACTGAAACACTGCATTTGGTCATTCCGGTTGTGCTGATAGGCGTTGCGCTTTTCTTTGCCCTTAAACGCGGCCTTTCGGATAAGGATCAGGTGGCGCGGATCAAACCCGAATTATTCATGGCGCTTTTTGTGCCTTTGATCGGCACCTATGACGGAATGATCGGGCCAGGTGCAGGTGCGTTTTACATGATCGGCTTTGTTACACTTGCGGGTTACGGCATTTTGAAAGCCACGGCGCATACCAAGCTGTTGAATTTTGCGTCCAACATCGGCGGCCTTGCGGTATTTGCGCTATTCGGCAGCACTTGGTGGCTTACGGGGCTTGCGATGGGTGTAGCGCAAGTGGCCGGGGCTGCTTTGGGGGCAAAGCTGGCGGTACGCATCGGGGCGAACATGATCCGGCCATTGTTGGTGATCACCTCTGTTGCCTTGGCGGTGCGGGTCTTTGTGCAGATGCTGTAGGGTTTATTGGCCCCAATCCGCCGCCTGCATTTCGCGCAATCGGCTTGCGGTGCGCTCGAACTCAAACGATCCCGATCCTTCCAGATACAGCCGTTCTGGCACATCTGCGGCAGAACATACCAGCCGCACGCGGGCTTCGTATAGCGCATCGATCAGCGTGACGAACCGTTTTGCCTCGTTGTAGTTATACGATGACAGCTGCGGAATATCTTCCAGGATCAACACCCTGACAGCATGGGCAATCGCCAGATAATCTGCCGGACCCAGTGGCTTTGCGCATAATTCCCAAAAACTGGCACGGCCTATACCATTGGCAAAGCGTGGTATTTCTACCTCGCGGCCGTTTACTGGCAGCCGCAAGGGCGCACCCCCTGCCCCGCCGGTCAGATCAAGCCAGATCGCGGCAATATTACCCTTGGCACTGGCGGCGGGCTGAAAATACACCTGCGCGCCTGCCAATCTATGCTGGCGGTAGTCGGTGGGGCTTTGCAGGTGCACGACCTCCAACCGATCAGATATCAGATCAATGAACGGCACGAACAACGCCCGGTTCAGGCCATCTTTATAAAGCGCATCCGGCGCGCGGTTGGAGGTGGTTACAATCACAACCCCTGCCGCGAACAGCTTTTCAAACAGCCGCCCCACGATCATCGCATCGGTGATGTCGGAAATCTGCATCTCGTCAAAGCACAGCAGCCGCACATCGTGAATGATCGCTTCGGCCACCGGGGCCAGCGCATCCTCGGCGCCCTTTTTGCGCGCAGCGTGCATGCCACGGTGAATATCTTGCATGAAGGCGTGGAAATGCACGCGCCGCTTGGCCTCGATATCCACCGCGTCAAAGAACAGATCCATCAGCATGGATTTGCCACGCCCGACCCCGCCCCACAGATACAGACCCTTTGGCGATATGGCGGCTTTGCTGAACAACCCGCCCAGCAAGCCGCGCTTTTTGGCGGCGTGCTCTTCCAGCCAAAGCCGCAAATCTTCCAGTTGCAGCAAAATCGCATGTTGCGCGGGGTCAGCCCGAAGTTTGCCTTCGGTCCCGCGCGCTTCATAGATTTGGGTCATTGTATGCCGCATACACACTATGTAGCGCCACAAATGCGCGCCGAACAGAGTATCAGGGCAGGTTTCTGCGCAACAGATAGATATCCATAATCCAGCCATGCTGCGCCCGCGCGGCTGCCCTTGCAGCGATGATTTGCGGACCAGTGGTTGCAAGCGGGCCGGAAAATAACATCTCCTCCGCCATCCCCACATAGCCCGCCCACCAGATCGCAACACCTGCCGGATCAAGCCCCTGAAACGCGCAATCACCGTCCAGCATCACCACCAGCGTCTTCACCCCCGCTGGCCAGCCGTGATCCCGCAACTGCCGCCCCGTGGTCACCAGAAACGGCGCGCCAATGTCGTTCATCGGAATGGCATGCGCGGCACATAGCGCCTGCATCGAGGTGATGCCCGGAATAACCGTTACTCTGGGAGCCGGATTTAAGCGTGACGCAATGCGCAACGTGGAATCGTACAGCGACGGATCACCCCAAACCAACAACGCCACCCGCGATGCGGGGCCCGGCGCGGCAGCGATGGCACTTGCCCAGCAAACGGCAATCGCATCATGCCAATCATCCACGCGCGACAGGTAATCAGGGTTCGCCGCATCACGCACCGGCAAATCAAATTCCACCAGCTTCGTGGCGGGATTGGTCACGACATCGGCGCAAATCGCGCGGCGCAGATCGGCAAGATCGGCTTTCGACGCCCCCTTGCGCGGGATCAAAATGATGTCCGCTGCGTTCAGGGCAAGAACCGCCTGCCTTGTCAGATGATCGGGATTGCCAGTGCCGATGCCAACAAGGGTCAGATCAAACATGTCACATCCGCCCCCTCCTGAATTGCCAGCCCACTGAAGGGCCCGCACATCCTTGCTTATGCAGTTCTCGATGACCAGAAGTAACCCGCCAGCCATCCAAGCAACGCCCAAACCGCCAGACCAACCCCCAAAACACGGGCGGCAAATGTTGCGGCCAGCTCTGGTGGTGCCACACCCCCATATTGCGCCACCTCTGGCGCACCAATAACATGCGGTGCCGCAAGCAACAAAAGCGCCACGACAATTGGCACGATACCGCGCGCATAGCCAATCATGGCAAGCCCAAGCGCTGTCGCCCCCGCCGTGCCCCACCACCAGATTTGCCGCAAAGGCAGTTCCGCCGCAATCGTGCCGGGCAGTTCGGGCGCAAGACCCATGGCTGGCACCAGTTGAAATGCGGCAAAGCCAGCTATCCCCCAAAGCAGCCCTTCGCGCGCGGTGATGCGCTTGCCAAAATGATCAGCCAAAGCAAAACCTGCAACAAGGATCAGACTGTAGGCGACGTAAACCAGGCAAATAAACAAGACGGTCCACGCATTGCGGACAGTCTCTGACACCTCGCCCGCCGCATGATCGCCATGCGCAGGGGCTTTGCCATCGGTATGTTGGGCCGGGTCCGCATGGTTATGTGCCGCATCAGCAGGGTCAGACCCGCTTGCAAAATGCGTCAAAGCACCGGTTTCATATTGTTCACCCAGAAGGATAAGCTTCTGCACGAACGCGAAATGCAGCAAGGCTGCAAACAGCCCAGCGGCAAAGCCAGCGAACAAGGCGCTGGTCACCATTCGTTGGATCATGGGGTTATGTGCGGCTTAGTGGCAGGGAAAGCCGGTCGCATGGCGCACGTCATGTGCGGCGTCATGCAACGCCCCCGACTGCGCGTGGCCGGCGGCAAACAAGATCACCCCGCCCAGCACCGCCACAAACATGATGGACAGCAGGCTTGAGGCAGTTTTCGGGATGGTTTGGTTCAGCGTAGTCATCATATCTCTCCTTGCCGTCACACCCGACAGCATTGCTGTTTCACCCTGCATGGCCAGTCTCCTGACTCGCGGCTCATCGCTGCCTTCCGCCTTCCCAGCCCCAATTCGGGGGCCAGTGGCATTTTGAAAGGCCGCTCGCCGCATACAGTCGCGGGGGCGGTCGGGGTTTGGGGCGCCGTGTTCGGTCCGCCCATTCCCCATTCCTGTTTCAGTCCGTGCGCTTTGCGCAATTCGGTCACCATGCCAGATCATTTGTCAGCAGGCGGCGGGTATGGTCAAGCCGAAATGCGTCCATCCCGGCGGCAGCAGCGACGCTGCGGCAAAACTTACCCCGGAATACGCGCCAATGCCTTCATCCGCAGTGGTCCCAGCACGCGCGCATCGGTAAACGCGCCGTCGGGCGATGCCTGATACTGCCGCGCAAAGGATAACAGGTCTGGCAAATCTGCAAGGGTCAGATCGCCAAACAGATAGGCCACTTTGCCGGGTTCGCGAAACGCAATGGCGGACGCGCGGGCGCAGCCAGACATGCAATCCACCACGCCCACCTCAACCGCGAATGGCAGTGACGCGCAGGCAAGTTGCAGTTTGGGGGCGAAATCATCTTGGCCCAGCGCGCATTGCCCGCAAACCGAAATCTGCATCACAAATCCCGCGCCAAGGGGCCGTACAATATCAACGCGGGCCGCGTGCTGGTGCCATCCGCCAGATGGGCCGCCAGCGAGGCGATCGTAAACCATTCTATCTGCTGATCGGGCGTCGACACACCTTGCGCCAACATCGCTGGCGTATCTGCGGGCAAGCCATGATCCATCAGCCTCTGCGCAAGCACCGCGAACGTCCGCTTGCCCATATAGACAACGGTCGTAGCCCCTGGGTCGGCCAAGGCTGCCATGTTCAGCCCTTCAGGCAAGTAACCCGTCACATCCGCCCCGGTCACAAACTGCACCCGTCGCGCCGTCAACCGCCGAGTTAGCGGGATACCGGCCGCAGCCACCGCGGCAGAGGCAGAAGTGACACCCGGAATAATCTCATACCCGATACCCGCCGCGTTCAGCGCAGTAATCTCTTCTTCCAGCCGCCCAAACAGGCTGCAATCACCGGATTTCAACCGCACCACCTTTGCACCGGTCAACGCATAATCCACCAGCAACCGGCTGACGTGATCTTGTTTAGGCGACGCCCGGCCCGCGCGTTTGCCCACGCCCACCAGATCGGCCCCTTTGCGGGCATGGGTCAGAACCGGCCCCGATGACAGATCATCAAACAATACCGCATCCGCCGCTTGCAGCCGCGCCACCGCCTTCAGCGTCAGCAATTCCGGGTCACCGGGGCCGGAGGACACGAAGGAGACAAAGCCTTTCATGTGGCCTCGGCGATCAGATGAAAGAATGTGCCAGTTGCCCTGCCACCGCCCGAATGCGCCATAACAGACCCTGTTTCTGGCACATTTGCCCCTGTCGCATCCGTCACTTGTGCAAGCGGTTCATCGGGTTGATCCACAATCGTGGCATAGTGAAATTCATGCCCACGTAACCTCGCACCCGCCGGATGGCCGTTCGCGGCATGATGTAACGTAGCAACCCTGTAGCCCAGATGCATTTTGCGTTTCTCAAAGGATGTGACCAAACCCAACAGCCCCGCCATTTCATGCCGTGCGCCGTCTTTGTCAATCAATGCGGCCCCCATCGCCATGTAGCCCCCACATTCGCCATGCACGGGGCGGGTTTCGGCAAAGGCCTGCAAACCGCTGCGAAAACGCAAAGCCGCCGCAAGCGCACCTGCATGCAATTCAGGATAGCCACCCGGCAGCCAACAGGTATCTGCCGACGCATCCGGGCCTTCATTGGCAAGCGGCGAAAATGGCAAAACCTCGGCCCCAGCACTGCGCCAATCTGCCAGCAAATGCGGATAAATGAACGAAAACGCCGCATCACGGGCAAGCGCAATACGTTGCCCCGGTGGAGCGATGCGCGCGGACGCAGCGAAAGGGAATGCCCTACCAGCCGCCGCCGCGCGCAGGGCATCCAAATCAACATGGGCCGCTACAAAGACGCCCACATCAGCCAAAAACTTCGCAAGATGCGGCTGTTCCTCTGCCTGCACCAAGCCCAAATGCCGTTCGGGCAGCGCAATAGACGCCTGCCGAGGTAATGCGCCGAACACGCGTATCCCCGCCGCCTGCATCCCCGCCCGCACCAATGCCTCGTGCCGGGGGCTAGCGACCCGGTTCAACACCACGCCCGCCACCTTCACGTCAGCACGAAACGCCGCAAACCCAGCCGCAACCGCCGCCGCTGATTGTGCTTGGCCGGACACATCAATCACCAGCACCACTGGCCAGCCCATCAGGGCTGCCATATCGGCACTGGCCCCGGTGCCCGCCTCACCCGGCATGGCCACCCCGTCAAACAACCCCATCGAGCCTTCTGCCAACACCAGATCCATGCCATCCGAAGCCGCCACCAACCCCCTGATGCGCGCCGGCGTCATAGCCCAGCTGTCCAAATTCACCGACGCACATCCCGATGCCGCGCTGTGAAACGCCGGATCAATATAATCCGGCCCGCTTTTGAACGGCTGCACCTGCACGCCCTGCGCGCGGAATGCCGCCAGCAATCCCAGCATCAGGGTCGTTTTGCCGGTGCCTGATGCGGGCGCAGATATGATCAATCCGGGCGGTGTCATGATGCGTCCGGAAACCTTGGTTCGGTGCCCACTGGCCGAAAGCGGCGGTCGTAATCGCCAGCATAGAGCCTGCTTTCATCAAAATCATCGCTGCCCAAGGCGTGGCCCACCATGATCAAAGCCGTGCGTTCCATTTCCGCCCCAATCGCGGTTTGCAGGGTGGCCAGCGTCGCCCGCACAATCCGCTGATCCGGCCAGGATGCGCGCCAAACCACAGCCACCGGGCAATCCGCGCCATAATGCGGCGTCAGATCGGCGACCACTTTTTCCAACACATGCACCGACAAATGGATGGCCAACGTCGCCCCGGTTCTGGCGAAATTTACCAGATCCTCACCCGCTGGCATAGCGCTTGCCCGCCCGGAGGTGCGCGTCAACACCACCGACTGCGCCACACCGGGCAGGGTCAATTCTGCCCCCAGCGCCGCCGCAGCCGCCGCAAACGACGGCACCCCCGGCGTCACATCATAGGGAATGCCAAGCGCGCGCAGGCGGCGCAACTGTTCGCCCATCGCCGACCACACCGACACATCACCGGAATGCAGGCGCGCCACATCATGGCCCGCTGCATGAGCGTTGGATAGTTCCGTGATAATTTCGTCCAGTGAAAGTGCCGCCGTATTCACAATACGCGCACCGGGCGGGCAATGGGCAAGCAATGCCTCTGGCACCAAAGACCCGGCATAAAGGCACACAGGCGAGGCCGCTATCAGATCACGCCCGCGCAATGTGATCAAATCCGGCGCGCCCGGCCCGGCGCCGATGAAATGCACGGTCATGGTGTTACCTCCACTGCGATCGCCGCTGTCGCCATATGGTCCTCAGAGACCGCCCGAGGGCCTGAAAGCCCAGCATTAGACCCTATTACAGCCAAAGCAGCAGCTTCAGCCAATGATCCCGCGCCGGTTTTTGCCCGCACGCGGGCGGAATTGGTCAAAGTGGTCTGTGCCGCCAAATCCGCTGCAGAAACGCCAACAATCGGCAATCCCAGCTCTGCCGCGTAGGCCACAATCACGGCTGCCGCCGCCTTATCCTCACCCGTTGCCAGCGCGGTAACACCGCCCGCGCCACCTGCCGCCGCCAATGCGCTGCGCAGGGACGCAACCGTTGCCCCCGCCCGAAAGCCAAGACCTGCGATCTTCATTTCAGCACACTCCATTGCACCACGGGCCGAGACGCCGCCCAGCCACGCATTCGCCCCAACGGGGCCGCTTGCGCGATGTCGATCCGCATCAACGAGCCGCCTTTTGTGGTGTGCCATTCTGCCAAAAGCGCCTCGGTTTCCAACGTCACGCCATTGCAAACCATCCGCCCATGGATGGGTAGCTTGCCCCATAATTCCTGCAATAGACCCTGATTTACCCCGCCACCGACAAAAATCGCGTCGGGCGCTGCAAGACCTGCCAGCGCATCCGGGGCGCTGCCTTCGACAACCGTCATTTGCCCGGCCAGCCCAAACGCGGCGATGTTGGCGCGAACATTTGCGGCCCGATCCTTCCGCGTCTCTACCGCAACTGCATGCCCACCCGCGCGGCACCATTCCACTGAAACAGACCCTGATCCGGCCCCGATATCCCACAGCACTTCGCCCAGTCTTGGGGCCAACGCTGCCAAAGTCAGCGCCCGGATCGGGGATTTGGTGATTTGCCCGTCATGCGCAAAACTGGCGTCCGGTAACCCCGGCGTCATCGGCAAACCTGTGGTCGCTGCACCAAAGGGTTCCACAGCCACAGTCACCAACGCACCAATATCAGGCAATCCGGCACCCCCAGCCCGTATTTTTCGCACCCGTTCAGCCGGACCGCCCATCGCCTCCATTACCCAAAGCTGCGCTTCCGATTGTCCGTGCAAAACCAACCAATCGGCCAGACCAGCAACCGCCACACCGTCGCGCAGCAAACAAATCGCCCGGCTACCTGCCGCCAGATGCGGCAACAGCCTGGAAAATGGTGCTGCATGCAAGCCCAGACATGCCACATCCTCAATCCGCCAGCCCAGCCGTGCAGCGGCCCGTGAAAACGTGGATACCCCCGGAAAACACCGCCATTCGCCGGGGTCCAGATGCGCCGCAAGACTGCCCCCCGCACCATGCCAGAACGGATCACCCGACGCCAAAACCGCCACGTCAGACCCTTTTTTGGCCAGCACAGCGCCCACATCAAATGGCACCGGCCAAGCCCGCCCGCGCGCGCCAACCCCTGCCATCGCCAAATGCCGTGGCCCGCCAAACACAACTTCGGCGCGTGCCAGCGCATCGCGGCTTGCATCTGTCAGGCCTGCCAGTCCATCCTCGCCCAAACCAATGATCGTCAGCCAGGGATCACCCATCATGCGCGTTCTTCTTTTGGGTGGCACAACCGAGGCCACAAACCTGGCGCAAGCCATGGCCCAAACCGCCATAGACGCCGTGTTTTCCTATGCCGGGCGCACCGACAGCCCGGTTGAGCAACCTTTGCCCACGCGCACAGGCGGTTTTGGCGGCGTGCAGGGGCTGGCGGATTACATTGCGCGCGAAAACATCACCCATCTGGTCGATGCCACGCACCCCTTTGCCGCCCAGATCAGCAATAACGCGGTCGCTGCCTGCCAGATGACCAACACGCCCCTTATCGCCTTTTCGCGCGCGCCTTGGGTGGCGCAAACGGGCGATATTTGGATGGATGTGGCCGATACCGAGGCGGCGGTTGCAGTTCTGCCCGATACGCCTGCCCGGGTTTTTCTTGCCATCGGCAAGCAAACGCTCGGCGCCTTCGCAGCCAAGCACCAGCATTTTTACCTGTTGCGCTTGGTCGATGCGCCGGACGCCGACATGCCGCTGCCAAATACCCAAATTATCCTTGATCGCGGGCCGTTCAACGTAGGTGGCGATACAGCCTTGCTGCGCGCCCATGCCATCACCCATGTCATCGCAAAGAATTCCGGCGGCAAAGGCGCTTCGGCCAAATTGCAGGCGGCGCGCGCATTGCAACTGCCGGTGATCATGATCGCGCGACCCGCCATAGCCGACAGACCCATTGCCAGCAACGTCGTCGCCGTGATGGACTGGCTGCATCATTCTGCCCGCCTTGGCGTATAGACAAACCGCCCCACGCGCCGGGTTGCCGAATTGCCCACAATCACGACCGTGCGCATATCGGCCATCTCTGGCGTGGCCTCGCGCAGTGTGACTGTCTGAATATGCTCCTCCGGCGTCGTTACCGCGCGGGCAAAGGTGATCAGGCGGTCTGGCCCGCATTCCGCAAGCAAAACCTCAAGCGTGCGCGTAAACTGATGCGGGCGGCTGGCAGAGCGTGGGTTGTAAAACGCCATCGCAAAGTCAGCCTGTGCTGCTGCGCGCAGGCGCGCCTCCACCAGTTCCCATGGCTTCAGATTGTCGCTTAAATTGATCGCGCAGAAATCATGCCCCAAGGGCGCGCCTGCCCGCGCCGCCGCTGCCAGCATCGCGGTGATGCCGGGCAGAATGCGAATATCAAGGGCGTGATCCGCAGGCCGCGCCTCCAACGCCTCAAACAGCGCCGACGCCATGGCAAACACGCCGGGATCGCCAGATGACACCACCACAACGCGGCCCCCAGCCCCAGCCAGATCAAGCGCCAAGCCAGCGCGGTCCAGCTCCACCCGGTTATCAGATGCGTGCAACGTCAAGCCATCACGCGGGGCCACCCGCGCCACATAGGGGAAATATCCAATGACATCCGTTGCTTGGTGCAACGCCAGCGATACCTCTGGCGTGATCAGGCGCGCATCCCCCGGCCCCAAACCTGCCACCACCAACCAGCCGGTCATGCTGCGCCGCCGGATTCTGGCCTGCGGCCATGGCCATGCACCAGAACAATCGCGAAATATGGGCAATCGGCGGCATCTGCACCTTCCAGTTTGATCACCCGCTGCCCCGGCATCGTGCCGCGTTCCACCAGCCACGCATCGCCCAGCCGCCCAGCCGCGTTCAACGCCCGCCGCACGCGCGGCAAATTGCGCCCGGTTTTCATGATCACCAGCGCATCGGCTGTTTGCATATGGCGCACCAGTTCCGCCTCGGGTAAAGTGCCCATCAGCACGGTCATCACATCATCGCCCCAGGTGATCGGCAGGCCGGTGGCGTGCCAACAGCCAGCCATTCCGGTGATGCCCGGCACCACTTCGACCACCACGCGGCCCTGCAGGCGACTGTGCAGATGCATGAAGGATCCATAGAAAAACGGGTCGCCCTCGCACAGAACAATCACATCGTCGAATTGACTGAGGTGGGAAAGACGGTCCGCCCAGAGATCGTAAAACACGGCCAAAGCATCGTTATAGGCGGGGCTGTCGAACGGCAGTTCGGTGGTCACGGGGTATTCCATCGGGTATTCCGTCACACCCTGCGCCAGCATCCCGTGAACAATCGCGCGTGCCTGCCCAGCCCGCCCCGCTTTGCGAAAATAGGCCACATGCCGCGCCGCGCGGATCAAACGGTCAGACCGGACCGACATCAGATCCGGGTCGCCGGGGCCAAGGCCTGCGCAGATGATCTTGCCCAAACGTCTACTCCTTCCGGGAGGCGAGCGCATTCACCGCCGCCACGGTGATCGCCGACCCGCCAAGCCGCCCGTTTATCACCAGTGATGGTACCGGGGCCACGTCCATCAGCGCCACTTTGCTTTCCGCCGCCCCGATGAAACCGACCGGACAGCCAATAATCGCGGCAGGGCGCGGGCAGCTCGGGTCTTCCAGCATGTTCAGCAGGTGGAAAAGTGCCGTCGGCGCATTGCCAATCGCCACGACAGCCCCCGCCAGATGGGGCCGCCACAATTCCACCGCAGCTGCCGACCGTGTATTGTCCATCGCCTTGGCAAAATCCGCCACGCGCGCATCCTGCAGCGTGCAAATCACCGCATTATCCGCCGGCAACCGCGTGCGCGTGATGCCTTCCGACACCATCCGCACATCGCACAAGATCGGCGCTCCGGCCTCCAAGGCGCGGCGCGCGGCAATCGCCATGCCGGGGGTAAACTGCGCATATGCCTCCAGCCCGACCATGCCCGCCGCGTGGATCATTCGCACGACGACAACTTCTTCCTCAGCCGTGAACCGTGCCAGATCTGCTTCGGCCCGGATGGTGGCAAAAGACCGCAGATAGATGGCAGCCCCATCGGTTTCATAGAAATGCGGCATCAAGCGCCCCTCATCAGAATGGTTGGGTCCGCAAGCAATTCGGCCCCGGTCAGCCCATGTTGCACGGGCGCATCAGACGCAAGACCCATTGGCACCAAGCCATAGCCGCCGGTCTGCCCGACCAGCGTGATCGCGGGTATTTTCGGCGCGGCGCATCCCTTGGCACAGCCCGAAACATGCAACAGCCGGCCAATGGGCACCTGTGCCGCCAGTGCCCGCCCAAGGCCGCGCGTTTCCTGCAAAGCCTGTGGGCAACCCGGCGCTCCCGTGCAGGCCATAACCCGCAATAGTGGGTCATTCGGCGCGGTGATCAGCCCTGCCAGATCGGGCGGGCGCACGACATCTTCCAGTAACAGCATCCGCCAAGGCGTCACACGAACCGCGCCAAGTCTTGCCAGCATTGCAGCAGCAATCTGCCCAAACTCCAACCCCACCAGATACCCCAACGCATGCGGTCCCGGCGCTGCGGCCGCAAAATTTTCGTGCGCAATTTTCGCCCGCGCCCCGCCCAAATGTGCCGCCATTCGACCCCGGCCATTCGGCGCGCCGCCCGTGTCAACAAACCAGTGCGCAAGGCGAAGCGCTTCAGTGACTGCGGTTGAAACCGTGACAGACTCGCCCGTAGACGCACCATCCGCACGGCAAATCAGGCCGCCTAGACCCTGCTCTATGCGAATATCCGCAGATGCCGCCCTGAGAACCGGCACTGCCCCTGTATCCACCGCAAAGCCAAACTTGCCGGGTAATTCGGGTGCATCATCCGCCGCCAACGCGTAAGCCAACTCCTGCGCGATGTCTTGCGCGCCGTCGCCTGCCTGCCAAAACGGCGTCACCAGAATGTTGCGGCGCGCCTCTGCCTCGGCGCTCTCGTCCAGCAGCCCCAGCGCCTGCAAGCCTGCCATAAGCGCGTCGTAGCTGCCGTCTGTTACCCCGCGCAATTGCAGGTTCGCCCGCGCCGACAGATCAATCAGCCCATTGCCGTGCCGCGCTGACAGATCAGCAACTCCCGCCACCTGCGCCGCTGACAACCGCCCACCGCGCGGGCGCACACGCACCACCAGGCCGTCGCCCGACAGCATCGGGCGCAACGCCGACGGGCACCAGCCCTTGACCACGGGGCCTTCAACCGGGGGCACGGTCATGCCCCCGCCTCCAGCGCCAGCGAGTTGCGCCGTGTCACCCACAGTCCCGCCGCCCGCAACGCGGCAAAGCGGTCATGCAGGCGGGCCAGCGCGCCGGGATTGTGCTGGGCAAGGAACCCCACCAGGTCAGCGCGCCCCAGCGTCGCGTCGTGATAGAGGTCGAACAGATGCGGCGGCACGGCGCGGGTCAGGTGGGCAAAGGCCGCAAGGTGGTCCAGTGTCGCCGCAATCTCGGCCCCGCCCCGGAACCCGTGGCGCATCATGCCGTCGGCCCAGGCCGGGTTGGCGGCGCGGGCGCGCACCACGCGGGCAATCTCTTCGGGCAGACTGCGGGCGTGGGGCGCATCGGGGCGGGTGGCGCCGATGTGATAGAGGGCCGGGGCGGTGCCGCCCAATGCCGCGACGGCGGCGGCAAAGCCCCCTTCGTGCGCGGCATAGTCTGCGGCGACCAGCACATCCGTCTCGGCCAGATCCTGCACATGCGCAAACCCATC
>JAYSPY010000131.1:0-2704 GCA_043721855.1 Pseudorhodobacter sp. | reverse complement strand
CGCTGCGCCAAAGCGACCGCATTGATGGTTTCCGGTGTCTCGGTCGCATCGCCACGCACGAAGGCCAAAAATTCATCGACCAATCGTTCCATATCGCCCACGTCTTGTAACAGTGCCTTGGTGTCGGCATCTTCGGGCAACAAAGACAGACCAAGCTTCAGCCGGGTCAGCGGACTGCGCAAATCATGGCTGATGCCAGACAGCATCAAGGTGCGCTGCTCGATCTGTCGCTCGATCCGGCCGCGCATATCCAAAAACGCCATGCCGGCTGCGCGCACCTCCAGCGCACCGCGTGGACGGTAGGCCTGCTGATGGCCCTTGCCAAACGCAGCCGCGGCATCGCCCAACTGTTTGATCGGGCGCAGCTGGTTGCGCAGAAAGAGATAGGCAATAAAGGTCATCAAGGCCGACGTAAACAGCATCAACACCAGCAGCTGATGCGGGTTGGACGCCGACACCCGCGCGCGGTCAACCGATACCATCATCAGACCTGACTTGGTCTGAAATGTAAACTCGGCCACCCGCAAATGACTGGGCAAATTGCTTGCCACAAGGCTGGGAAAGCGTTGCCGGATCGTGGTGATAACCGCGCGGCCAGACCAATCCCAAAACGCGCGCGTGTCACCGCTGGCGATATTTGCGGCGGGCAAGGCCAGCTTCATATTTAAAGCATCGACAAGGGGCCGCAACCGCGCCTGCGCCTCTGAAGTGTCTTTGGCAGCCCCGACCTCATCCAGCAAAAGTTGAATTTCCAGCGCCACGCTTTGCGTCATCTGTTCGGTGACGCGTTCAAAATGCCGCTGAATGAACGTCACCGACACAACGATCTGGATTATGACCACGGGCAAGATCAAGATAAGCGCTGCCCGGCCATAAAGTCCGCGTGGCATAAGATGTTTCAGCGATCTAAACATAGAAACATGCTAACGCCGGACACCGCCGGGGGAAAGGAGTTGTTCACCGTGAAATTGCCAAAATCCGACGCGCCGCAGATCCGCACCGTGCTGGCCCCAAACCCGTCTTTCATGACGCAGAACGGCACAAATACCTATATTCTTGGCACAGGCGACGTCGCGGTCATTGATCCGGGGCCAGCGATGGCAGGTCATTTCGCAGCCATCCTTGCAGCCCTGCAGCCGGGCGAACGGATCAGTCATATCTTCGTGACCCATGCACATCTGGATCATTCCGCGCTGGCGCCGACACTTGCAAATGCCACCGGCGCGCCCGTCTGCGCTTTCGGCGCTGCGACTTCGGGCAGATCGGCGGCCATGCAAACCCTTGCCAGCCGGGTGAACATTGGCGGCGGCGAGGGCGTCGATCACACCTTTAACCCCGATATCCTGATGCCACATGCAACATCCATCACCGGTCCGACATGGCACATCGAGGCGGTCCATACCCCCGGCCATATGGGCAATCATCTGTGTTTTGCTGCTGGCGATGTTCTGTTTTCCGGCGATCATGTGATGGGTTGGTCCAGCACGCTGATCTCGCCGCCAGACGGCGATATGGCGGATTACATGACCAGCCTGCAAACCCTTGCCGCGCGTTCCTGGCGCTGCTTTTTGCCCGGCCACGGCGCCATAATCGAAGATCCCGCGCAAAAATTGGCCGAATTGGCCGCCCACAGACGCGGGCGTGAAGCCGCGTTGCTGATGGCAATCGGCGGCGGGGCCCACAGCGTAGGGCAGATCGCCGTTTTGGTCTACGCCAGCCTTGAGCACCACCTCATGCCAGCAGCCTGCCGCAACATCCTCGCGCATCTTATTGATCTTGAAAGCCGAAAGGTGATCACAGCCACCCCCTACCCCAGCCACGATGCAGCCTTCAACCTGGTCTGAAGCCGGTATCCCAGTTTCTGCGCAATCCCCCTTTACGCCCCCAGATCAGCTTGCTATAGACCCCCACGTGTTCCGGCGTAGCTCAGCGGTAGAGCAGTTGACTGTTAATCAATTGGTCGTAGGTTCGATCCCTACCGCCGGAGCCAAGAAATCAGAGGGTTACGCCCTGTCAGCCTCCCAAGACGGTGAGTTAAGACGGATTCTAGGACGGGAGGCGGGCTGTCGGCCCGCCTTTTTTCTTCTTTCTGGGACTGTTCCTGCCGAGGGGGCGACACGGCCAGTTTTCCATGCAATAACCGGGGCATGGCCGATTCATTCACCCCCGCTGAGTTTGACCCCCTGTCTGTCGAGAATGTCGGCGTGACGCTGGCTGTGGAGTTGCTCGAACAGCCACTCCTCCCGATGCCACCGCCCACGCCCTTCGCAGGAGCCGGGGTCTATGCCCTTTACTACAGTGGCGGCCACCCTGCCTACAGCAGTCTTGTTGCACTTGACGGCGGGCGCTTCAAGTATCCGATCTACATCGGCAAGGCGGCGGGCGAGAGCTCCAAGCAGGGGTTCAGCCCGACTGGCACCCGGGCCCGCAAACTGCACGACAGGATCGCAGAACACTCTCGGTCCATCGCAGCGGTCAGTAACCTGTCGCTGGCCGACTTCCGCTGCCGGGTGCTGGTCCTCAACGACGCATACATCACCCTTGCTGAGTCGGTGATGATCCGTGTCTTTCGGCCCGTCTGGAACGGCATGAGCTTCGGCAGCAAGGTAAGCGTCCGGTCTGACCGCAGTTATCGCGCGTTCCGGGCGTTCCATGGCAGCAGATCATCGATCCGGTTGATTTTGTGGTCCGCGATACGACCCAG
>JAYSPY010000130.1:0-20845 GCA_043721855.1 Pseudorhodobacter sp. | reverse complement strand
GCAGGTGATGTTTCCCTATAGAAATAAAATTTGACGGGCAGGCAATTCCAACGGCCAGAGCCGCCGTGGAAGGAACCTAACAAGGCTCGCTTCGGGAGGGGATATGGCTGAACTGGAAGTGCGCATTCAAGCGATGCACAAACGTGATGTGCAGGTGGCTTGGGCTTTTGTGGTTGGTCTGTGGTTTTCGATTATCTTTGTGGCCATGGCCACATGGTCGTTGGCCCCGAATGGGCCGGCGCGGATTGTTCTGCTGATTGGCGGGGCGATCATTCTGATCCTGAATACGGCGGCAATCATGGCGATGCTGCGCCACTACCGCGAAGACCGCGATTTCATGTATGGGCTCGACATCAAGTTTCTGGATGCCGCCCGCGCACAAAAGGGGCGATAGATCATGGCAAAATATACGCCGCCTGTGCAATCGAAGCTGGGGCAGATCATTGATGTGATCGTGCTGTTGGCGCTGTCTATCGGGTCTTTATACATCCCGCTGATTTACGGACTGTCGGGGTCTGCCAAGGTGACGACGGTTGTGGAAAACCCGACATGGGAAAGCCTTGGCCAGAACGAGGCGATGGTGGCGCAGTGGACGAAACTTGGGTTTACCGACCCTGCCTCAGCGCATGACCTGATCACCACGCGGTTTGATTATTCGTTTTCATGGCTGAACCTGGTGTTCATGGCGATCGTGCTGATTGGCTATTTCTTCATGTTGATCAAGCTGTCGGACCGGGAATACCGCGAAGTCATTTCTGAAAAATTCGACCGTTAACAGGGGGCTATCATGGATTTCTGGAACTACCTTGAATACGCCGCCTGGGCCGGATCGGCGTTGTTCGCCGTTCTGATCGTTGCGGACTGGATCAAGACCGAAACCACCTATTCCGAAGAGATGCTGACATCTTCGCGCGAGGGTGAGCTAGAGGCGATGACTGAACAGCACAAGCTTTAGGGGGCGATTATGACAACGACGACAGAGAAAGTTGGCCTGCTGCGCGTGCTTGGCCCAGCCCATGTTTGGGCGCTGGGCGTGGGGATCGTGCTGGTTGGCGAATATATGGGGTGGAATTTTGGTGTGGGCAAAGGTGGCGCTTATGCAGCGCTGATTGCCTGCTGGTTCGCGGGGATTTTGTACACCTGCGTGGCGATGATCGATTCAGAGGTGACATCAACGGTGGCTGCGGCGGGCGGGCAATATACCCAAGCCAAGCATATTGTCGGGCCGTTGATGGCATTCAATGTGGGTCTGTATCTGGTGTTCGCCTATACCATGCTGGAGGCGGCAAATGCCTGGACAGTGGGGTTTCTGGTGCAGACGGTGGCCGGGCTTGCGGGCCATGAAGGCACCTTGAACGATGACCCGTTTATCGTATTGGCGATCATGTTTCTGGCATGGCTGAACTACCGGGGGGTGCTGGCGACGCTGACCTTTAATCTGGTGATCACGGCCTTTGCCTTTGCGGCGATCATTCTGTTGTTCCTGATGACAGCGCCGTTTACAGCACCCGGTCTGATGCAGCATGCCGATTTGATGAGCGGGCAAGCGGCTTTGCCCTATGGCTGGCTGGGCGTTCTGGCAGCGATGCATTTCGGGCTGTGGTATTATCTGGGGATCGAGGGCACGACGCAGGCAGCAGAAGAAGTGCGATCGCCTGCGCGGTCTTTGCCGTTTGGCACCTTGGCCGGGATCATGACGCTGGTGATTGCGGCAACGCTGACGTGGTTTGTCAGCGTTGGTCTGATGCCATGGGAATATCTGGGCACTGCGGGGACGCCGCTGTTTGATGCGGCGCGGTTGTCTGGATCGTCGTTCTTGGTGTGGCTGTTGGGGATTGGCACGTTGTTTGCCACGCTGGCATCGGCGAACGGCTGTATCAACGATGCGTCGCGGGCGTGGTTTTCGATGGGGCGGGATCATTACCTGCCATCATGGTTTGGCGCGGTGCATCCGAAGTATCGCACACCCTACCGCGCGATCATCTTTCTGGTGCCAATTGCGCTTTTGTTCGCGCTTAAGCTGCCACTGGATCAGATCATCACCTTCTCGATCCTGTCGGGGTTGCTGGGATACACGTTCATGCCGCTGAACATGATCATGTTTCGGCGCAAATGGCCGCTGGATACGATCAAGCGCGGTTATGTGCACCCGTTCCACCCGGTTCCGGCAATATTGCTGCTGGCCCTGTGTGCCGTGACCTATTTCGCGGTGTTTCTGGGCTATGGCACGCAGTTGGTGGCGATGGTCGGGTTCTATATTGTGGCGTCGCTGTGGTTTCACTTCTGGCGCTACCGTTTCGTGAATCGCGGCGCACAGTTCACCATGCCCTGGCCAAAGCCGAAGGGGTATTGAGATGGAAATGGCCCGCAGCACTGGCGGGCCATTTGCGTTTTTGCGGCCGGGGGCGGCACGGGCGGCTGCCAGGGCCGGATATCTGGATTTGTGCCTGCCGCTGTTTGAGCAGCCGATAATGCGGGTATCCGACACAGGGTTTGCGCGGATTTCCGGGCAATACAAAGGCCAGATGTTTGATGTGCAGGTGGTGCCGGACAGTTTGAATCTGCGCAAGCTGCCCTGCCTGTGGCTGCTGGTCACATTGGTGGAACGGCTGCCGGTCGCGGGGAGTTATAACGCGATGATGCGGGCGACGGGGGCGGAGACATTTTCGAAGTTTGGCGATTTGCAGAATCAGGTGGCGGTGCCGGTGGGGTTTCCCGAAGGTTGCACCATTCGCACCGACGCCGTGGGGGATTGGCCCGTCTCGGCGGTGCTTGGGGGTTATATGGCTGGGTTGGATACGGCGCGGCTGAAAGAGGTTGTGGTGGCAAAGACGGGCGTGCGGGTAGTGTGGTTGGTCGAAGAGGCGGATCGCGGGCGCTATCTGCTGTTTCGCGATGCCGAACTGGGCGCACAGGCGTTGACCGCTGCGGTCTTGGCGCCGTTGATGGACGGGCTTTGCGGATTGTGGGCGGATGTGATGGCGGGGGCGGCGCCAAAACATGGGTGACGGGATGAACGGACGCATGCCCATGAACCCCTATGCAGTGTTGGCGGTGGCGATCGTGCTGCCGGGCTGCGGTCAGGTGGCAATCCGCAACCCGGTGAGGGGGCTGATGTTTGTCGGATTTATGGTGCTGCTGGGCGCTTTCACTTTGAAAACGGCGGCACAGGATGTGTCGATTATCGGCAAGCTGTCAGGCGGGATTTTCGTTTACGGACTGTCCGTGCTGGATGCGTATCAAACCGCGCGCGCCCGCTATGAGACGTGGCGGCAGGGCGGCAACAAGCCAAAACTGCCCTAGATTCGGGCAATTAAGGGTAGTTGCGGAAAAAATGTTTCCTTCCAGTCAATTTTTCCTTGGCCGCGGGACATGCCTGCTCCACTGTAGCATGCACGGCAAAGACGTGATCCGTCCGGGATTTGGGCCACCCCGGACGCAAAAACATAAGGTCCGGGGAACGCTTTAACAGCGGAGGGATGTCTTATGTCAACGGAAAGCGGGACGGGCGACCTTGTCCGGTCATTGAACTGGAAGGGTGCGTTTTGGGTTGCGGCGGGTGTGCCGCCTTTGGTGTTGTTCTCGATCGGGGGCATCGCGGGGGTGACGGGAAAGCTTGCGTTTGTGGTGTGGATCATTTCGATGATCATGGGGTTCTTGCAAAGCTTTACCTATGCCGAAATGGCGGGGATGTTTGGCAATAAATCGGGCGGCGCATCGGTTTACGGGGCCACCGCATGGTTGCGGTATTCAAAACTGGTGGCGCCCTTGTCGGTCTGGTGCAACTGGTTTGCATGGTCGCCGGTGCTGTCGCTGGGTTGCGCTATCGCAGCGGGGTATATCTTGAACGCGCTGTTCCCGATGCCTGCAGCCGATAGTGCGATGGTGCTGGAATGGGTGGCGGCAAATCTTGCCAGCTACACCGCCGAGACGCCGACAATCGTGCAATTCATGGCCGATAACGCGGGCACGGCCCTGCCTGATGCGATTGCGGCGGTATCAAGCCAAGACGGTGTAACCGCTCTGACCCCGGCGTTCCGTCTTTGGGAAGCGATGGCAATCACTGTGCCGGGACTTGGCACCTTGCACTTTAATTCGACCTTTGTAATCGGTTCCATCCTGATGCTGATCATGTTTGCTATCCAGCACCGGGGCATTGCATCGACTGCCGCCGCACAAAAGGTGCTGGCGATCATCGTGCTGGTGCCGTTGCTGCTGGTGGGTCTGGTGCCGATCTTTACCGGCGCCATTCAAAGCGCCAATGTGACCGGGCTTTTGCCACCAACCGCCGCCTATTCCGGGGTGGACGGCGCATGGGATATCGGCGGCTGGACGCTGTTCTTGGGTGGCCTTTATATCGCCGCATGGTCCACCTACGGCTTTGAGACAGCCGTTTGCTACACGCGCGAATTGAAAGACCCGAAAACCGATACCTTCCGGGCCATTTTCTATTCTGGTCTGCTGTGCTGCGTGTTCTACTTCATCATCCCTTTCGCCTTCCAGGGCGTGCTGGGCCAAGAAGGCATGCTTGCCAGCGGCATCGTTGACGGCACCGGCATTGCCGAGGCGCTGGGCAATATGGTGGGCGGCGGCAAGGTGATTACGCAGATTTTCGTGATCCTGATGATCCTGGCGCTGTTTCTGGCGATCATGACTGCGATGGCCGGATCATCGCGCACGCTGTATCAGGGCTCAAAGGACGGCTGGCTGCCGAAATACCTTGCCCACACCAACAGCAACGGCGCACCGACCAACGCGATGTGGACGGATTTCGGCTTTAACCTGATCCTATTGGCACTGGCGTCAGATGTGGGCGGATATTTTTATGTGCTGGCGATATCGAACGTCGGCTACATTCTGTTCAACTTCCTGAACCTGAACGCAGGCTGGATACACCGCATTGATTCTGGTCATATCTCCCGCCCATGGAAAGCACCGACCATCCTGATCGGCATCAACACGGTGCTGGCCTTTGTGAACGCGCTGTTCCTGGGTGCTGGGGCCAAGGTCTGGGGCTACGAGAACGCGCTATGGTCGGGGCTGGTGTTTGCCGCGCTGATCATTCCGGTGTTCTGGTACCGCCACTATGTGCAGGATGGCGGCAAATTCCCGGCGGGGGCTTTGAAAGAGCTTGGCTTGGCCGATGGCGACATGGGCGAGCGCAAAGCAGGCATGCTGCCCTACCTTGCGCTGCTTGCCGGGGCTGCGGTCGTGCTGTGGTCGAACTGGTTCTTCGTGTTGCCGGGATAAGGGCGGCAGCGATACACCAAGGCAGGGGCGGTCATCTGATCGCCCCTTTGTTTTGTGGGCCGGGGTAATAAATTTCCCTGACAGGAATATTTTTTGCACGAAGGGCGTTGCTTTTTGACCTGAGAAAATTCAGACTGTCGCAAGTACCAATTGTCCAAATGGGGGTTTCGCATGACCAATTCCTGGAGATTTTCAGCGCTGGGTGACCGGCATCGCGCGTTAGGCTCTGATCTGGAAGATTGGTCGGGCATGGGCACGGCGTGGAGTTACGCCAAGGGTGACCCCGACGCCGAGTATATGGCCATTCGCACCAAGGCGGGGCTGATGGATGTATCGGGGCTGAAAAAGGTGCATATCACCGGGCCAGCGGCATCCCATGTGATTGAGCGTGCCACCACACGGAACATCGAAAAGCTGATGCCGGGGCGGTCGGTTTACGCGGCCATGCTGAACGATGCGGGCAAGTTTGTGGATGACTGCGTGATTTACCGCATGGGGCCAAACAGCTTCATGGTGGTGCATGGGTCTGGCGGGGCGCATGAACAACTTACCATGGCAGCTATCGGCCGCGATGTGTCGGTGCGGTTTGACGACAATCTTTATGATCTGTCGCTGCAGGGGCCGCTGGCGGTTGATTACCTTGAAAAGCATGTCGAGGGTATTCGCCAGCTTCCGTATTTTGCACAGATGCAAACCAGCCTCTTTGGCAAGCCCGTGATGATTTCCCGCACCGGCTATACGGGCGAGCGCGGCTATGAAATCTTCTGCCGGGGCCAGGATGCTGGCATGATCTGGGACCGCATTCTTGATGAAGGGGCGGCGATGGGCATCATTCCGTGCCGTTTCACCACGCTCGATATGCTGCGCACCGAAAGCCACCTGCTGTTCTTCCCCTTCGACAATTCCGAAATGCATCCGTTTGAAAATGAAGGCCCCGGCGATACCCTGTGGGAACTTGGCCTTGATTTTACCGTATCGCCCGGCAAGGTGGGCTTTCGAGGTGCCGAAGAACACACCCGTCTGAAGGGCCGTGAACGCTTCAAAATCTGGGGGCTGAAGTTGGATGGCACCAATGTGCCGGGCAATGGCGCACCTGTGATGCAAGGCGGCAAAAGGGTCGGCGTGGTCACGCAGGCGATGTATTCACCGCTGAACAAGCACAATATTGCCATCGCCCGCCTGCCGGTGGATTGCGCCAATAACGGCACTAAGCTGGTGGTCAACTGCGGCACCCATGGTGCGATCAATGCGGTTACCCATTCGATGCCGTTTTTCGATGTGGAAAAGAAACGCCGCACCGCCAAAGGCTGATTTTTTCTGTTCTTAAATATCCCCGCCGGAGGCATCCTGCCTATGAGCCTAACTGCCCTTGCAGACCCTATCTTAAGCCGCCCGCGTTACGGCGTCCTTGCCGCGCGGCCGGGGTCTGGCCATTTGATAATGGCGGATGGGGAAGGTGCTGATGCTGTGATTGATCTGGTGAATGCTGACAGCCGCCTGCTGGCGACTTGCCATATCATCTATATCCCCGGCACGAATGGGGTGGATCTCGCGGCAAAATTGCAGGCTTTGGGCGCGGCGCAATTCCTGCGCGCACCGACCTTTGCCACCGCCCTGCCGCGCCTGCAAAAGGTGCTTGCCGACGCGCATATGGGCTTGCAGATTTACGCGGCGGGCACCGAAGGCCTGATGGGGCAGGTGCAGCGCGAGGTCATGGCAGCGGGTCTGCCGCACACCGCCTTGCAGATGGAACATCGCGGGTCGCTGGCACGGCGCGTGCAATGCGTGCATTGCAAGGGCATCACCGAAAACGTCGCGCACGACCCGTTTCAATGCAGCCATTGCGGCTTGCACCTGTTTGTGCGCGATCACTACTCGCGCCGCCTTGCCGCGTTTCAGGGCGTCAACATCGACGCCGAAGACCCGGGTTCAGTGCCCGCATCGGTGGAGCGGTTCAGATGAGCGTGGGTGCGCCAAAAATCCCGGTGCGGGTGGCAGAGGTTGTCAAGGTCAACGACCTGATCAAACGCTTCCGGTTTGAGCGCCGCGACGGTGCGCCGATGCCTGCGTTTTCCGGCGGCGCGCATGTGGTGGTGGAGATGGATATTCATGGCACCCGCCGCCTGAACCCTTATTCGCTGATGAGCGATCCGGGCGATACCTCTGGCTACGAAATATCGGTCCGCCGTGATGATGCGGGGCGGGGCGGGTCTTTGCATCTGCATAATGCTGTGAAGGTGGGCGATGAGATGGTGATTAGCCATCCGGTGAACCTGTTCCCGCTGGACCTGCGCGCGCGTAAAACCTTGATGATTGCGGGCGGCATTGGCATCACGCCCTTCATCGCGCAGATAGCGCAGCTGGCATCGCTGGGGGCGCGGTTTGAGTTGCACTACGCCGCGCGCAATGCCGGGCTTTGTGCCTATGGCGCAGACCTTGCCGCGCGCTACGGCAGGGCGGTGAACCTGTATTTCGATGATCTGGGGCAGGCAATGGATTTGCCGCGCCTGCTTGGCACGCAACCGCTTGGCACGCATTTGTATATTTGCGGGCCAAAGCCGATGATCGCTTGGGTCTTGGCGTCTGCAAAGGCGGCGGGTTGGCCCGATGGTGCCGTGCATTCCGAAGAGTTTTTGGCCCCGCCTCCGGGCAAGGTTTTCGAGGTGACGCTTGCGGCATCCGGGAAAACCGTGTCAGTCGGCACGCACCAATCCCTGCTGGAGGCGATCGAAGCGGCGGGGGTCGAAGCACCATACTTGTGCCGGGGCGGTGCGTGTGGCGAATGTGAGACGCGGGTTTTGCGCTGTGATGGGCATTTGCTGCACAATGATCATTGGCTGACCGATGCGCAAAAAGCGGGGGGGCAGGCCATGATGCCCTGCGTATCACGGTTCGAAGGCACGTCGCTGGTTTTGGACAGATAGGAACGCCATGGGCAAAGACTTCAACGACGAGACGTTTCGCGGCGATTTCACCTTTCACAATTCCGCGAAAGCCATAGCGCGGTTTCCATTTCCGTTCCCCGAAGACAGCTACATGTATTCGGTGAACATGGAGCCGCATGTGGCGGGGCCAATGGGCAGTGTGTTCGAGCATATGTTTGATGTCGACGAACACTATGTGTCTGAAATGCGCGACCGGGCGATGGTTCTTGCCGAAGACCCGCTGCGCTGCCAGAGCCTGCCGCATATGGAACTGGCAGGGTGGGATCTGCTGGAACTGATTATGGAGAATTTTGCGAAAGACTATCCGCAGTGGTTCGTCCTGACCAAGGATGGGGATCGTTGGCACTGGATCAACCGCCCGCTGAATATCGACCAGACCTTCACCTTTCTTGATGCCTCCACGCTGCCCTACGGCCCGATGGAATACATCACGCGGCAAGCGCAGGGGGATTTTACCTTGCAGGACCAGCGGGATGACGATCTGTGGCTGGAGGCCGGGATGGTGACGACGCAGGCCGACTGGAGCCTTGATTTCGACATCGGGATGCGGTTTCACGAATGGCACGCGCCTGTGCCCATGGCGCATGAGATGGGCGTGTTTGACCGGGCGTTGAAGTTTCTGCTGCGCCTGCAACTGGGCGCGCCTGTGCGGCGGTTCAACTGGACGCTGACGGTAGACTCGCTGCTGGATACAGCCCCCGAAACCTACCCGGTTTGGGGGCCGACGCGCGCGAGCCTTCAGCCTGATACCGTGGGCAAGCGCATGCATCTGCGGGTGGAACTGCAAACGCTGATCCGGCTGCCACGGTCTAACGCCATCGTTTTCCCGATCCGGTGTTATCTGATCCGGTTTGATGAATTGGTGACAGTGCCCAAATGGGGCCGCCGTTTGCACCGGGTTTTGCGCGATATTCCGGATGCACTGGCCACGTACAAAGGCTTTATCCGCAACCGCGCGATGATGGTGGATTATCTGGCGCAGTTTGATGATGGGGCGATTACAACATCGGGGTTTTCCAAGGACTAGGCCTGGGGATACGAGATCACCGATAAATACCGCGCGGGAAGTTTGACCAAAACCTCTGGGCCATGTTGGGCGTCGGCATCAAAAAACAGGCTGTCGCCGGGTTTCAGATGAAAAAGCTGATCACCATGGCGATAGGCAACCTCGCCTTCCAGCATGTAAAGCAGTTCTACCCCGTCATGCTGAAACGCCGGAAAAACGTCCGAATCTGTGGTTAGCGTGATGATATAAGGCTCCACCACCACGCCCGAGGAATTAGAACCGATATGGCCCAAAAGATTATATTGATGCCCCGCGCGGGTGCCGCGACGTTCGATTTCAACATGCGCGCCCGCGCGGACATGCTGCACCTCGCGGCGTTCCTCAAAGCGGCGCAGAAAGGATGTGATCGGCGTGGAAAAGGCATGTGACAGGATTTGCAGCGTGGTCAGTGATGGCGATGTGATGCCGTTCTCGATCTTGGACAGCATGCCGATAGACAGCCCCGTTACCCCCGCCAGATCGGCCACTGTCATGTTCTGCTGGCGGCGAAAGGCACGCACTTCGCGGCCGATTGCGACCTCGAGGTTACGCTCGCTGAGTTCGCGCACGCGGTGCGGATCCTGGTCGAAGGCGGGTTTGCCCTTGGGAACGGCGTCAATATCGGCGGTATCGGGCATATCTTCGCCTTTCAGGAAACAAATCTTCGAGATTATTTACTACCATGAATGTTTAGCGCAGTTTTGGGAAAGTTCCAGCCCATGATCCACACAAAAAGCGGCCCGCGCAGGCTGGGGTTCTTGCTGTTTCCGGGGTTTCCGATGGCGTGCCTGACATCGGCTATCGAACCGCTTCGGGCAGCGAACGAAATCAGCGGGCGGCGGGTGTTTGCATGGGCACTGGTCGGCGAGGATATGGCACCTGTGCGATCCAGCGCCGAGGTCCGGTTTGATGTGGATATGGCTCTGGCCGATGTGGCGGGGGTGGATGATTTGTTCCTCATATCGCCCCCCACAGGGCAGTTTGCCAACCAAAAGCGCGGCTTTGCGGCATTGCGCAGGCTGGACCGGGCCGGGATGGTATTGGGCGCGTTTAGTGGCGGTATCTTCCCGCTGGTGCGGTCTGGTGTGATGGGGGCGCGCAAATGTTCGGTGCATTGGTGCTATGAGGCGGCGTTCAAGGCCGAGTTTCCGGCTGTGGAGGCCAGCCGGTCTGCCATCGTGCGTGATGGTCGGCGCACCACGGCATCAGGGGCGGGAGCGGTGTTCGATCTGATGCTGCGGTTGGTTGAGGAAACGCTGGACCGCGATACGATGACCGAAGTGGCCTGCTGGTTTCAACACCCGTTCGTGCGCGATGAGGATGCCAGCCAGAAAATTCCGGTGCAGCGGGTTGGGGGAACGGATGATCTGCTGCCAGTGGCCATTCGCGACGCCATCAGGATTTTCGGTGACCATATCGAAGACCCGATCTTGATTGCTGATGTGGCGCTGGCGGTGACGCTGTCTGAGCGGCATCTGGAGCGGAGTTTCAAGGCGGCAACTGGGCAAAGCCCGCTGAAGTATTACCGCCTGATGCGGTTGAAAAAGGCCCGCCAACGCGTGTTGTATTCCACCGATACGATCACAGAAATTGCGCAATCGGTGGGCTACGCGGGGTCTGGCCCGATGGCGCGGCATTATACGGCGGCGTTTGGCGTGCACCCAACGGATGAGCGGCGCCGATTGGTGGGGTTGCGCGGGCTGTCGGGCGGGCAGATGCCGGAATAATGCGTGTCAGCCAAGAGTGGGAACCGGTTCTGGCGGACGACACGCCAAAAGCCCGTGATAAAGGGGGTTCTGCACCCCCAGGCCACAATCGCATGCGCGGTCGTTGCCTCCCCCGCAGGATATTTGTGCCGAACTGAAACGCAAATTTTAGCTAATTTTTAGCAGTTTTTGGTGTCAGCAGGCGCTTTTTGCTGCCGTGATCAGCGCGTGGTGCAGAGATTTGGCGGATGATCTGGGGCCGAGCATGGTGAAGCCATTGCTGCGGCAGGCGACATAGCAGCCCAGATGGTCGATCACCGTGCGGGTTGCATGGCCTGGTTGCATGGCGCGGGTATCAAGGTTGCACAGCAGTTCAAACAGCACATGCAGGTTGGGGCCAGTCAGGTCAAATCGAACCCAGGCATCGGTTTGCTCGGTGATGGAGGCGGCATCTTGGAAGGCAGGTTTCAGATATGCGACGATGTCTTCGTGAGCGTCATAAGGTGCCTCGATCAGCCATTGATCGGGGCCGAGCCAGAGTGCGGTTTCAGTTGCACGTCCCGGGCTGGGCAGGGCGATGTGCAATGTCTTGGCGGCTTTTGCAACATCCGCCTCGCGACCCTTGCGAGTGGCCAGCGAAGCAAGGGCGACGCTGGTGTTTTCAGTGATGGTGACGGGACCGATGGTGTCGGTTTCCGGCATCGCGCGGCCCAAAGGGGTAAGCGGTGTGAGGCGGTGATCAGGCACGAAGACGCGCTCCCTCGGGGTCGATGAAATGTGGCGAGACGATTTCGATTTCAGTTTCGGTTCCCGCCAAAAGGTTGACCGCGCGCAGGCGTTCACCCATGCGGGTATCGCCGCCTTTCAGGTAACCCAAGGCGATTTGATGG
The DNA here is from genome assembly GCA_043721855.1 of Pseudorhodobacter sp. GTDB lineage: Bacteria > Pseudomonadota > Alphaproteobacteria > Rhodobacterales > Rhodobacteraceae > JACMNW01. The sequence goes on along the minus strand of JAYSPY010000130.1, from coordinate 9,009 downwards.
CCAAGATGCGGGGAATAAACCACTGAGGTCAACCAGCCGCCATCGTTCTTGGCGACAGGGTCTTTGCCCGTGGCTACGAAATGGCTGCCAGCGGTCAGCGGATCGGCGGGGTTGACCGGGCGGACACCGACGAGGCGGTAGCCGTTGGCATCTGTCATGCCTTCGCGGGAAGACAGCACCATCCCGATGGCGTCTTTCTTGCGCGATACCATCTTGCCAAGGCCCATGTTCAGCGCAGTCGATTGGCCATTCAACTCGTTCCCCGCGACGTGACCCTTTTCAACGCGCATGACGCCAAGCGCTTCGGTGCCGTAGACCACAGCATCGAATTCTGCGCCCGCTGCCACCAGTTCGCGGATCATCGCGTCGCCGTAACGGGTGGGCACGGCAAGCTCGTAGGCCAACTCGCCCGAGAAAGAAATGCGGAACAGCCGCGCGCGCAGGCCCCCGCCGACGGTGATATTGCCGCAAGCCATGTAGGGGAAGGCGTCGTTGGAGATGTCTTGATCGACGACTTTCGCCAGCAGTTTGCGTGCGTTGGGGCCAGCGACGGAATACTGTGCCCAAGCTTCCGTCGTGGAAATAAGCTGCACGTCCAGATCGGGCCAAAGGCATTGGCGGCAATATTCGAGGTGGCGGAAGACAGTCACGGCATTGGCGGTGGTGGTGGTCATGACATATTCGTTTGCGCCCATGCGGGCGGTGGTGCCATCGTCAAACACAATGCCATCTTCGCGCAGCATCAGGCCGTAGCGCACCTTTCCAACGGCGAGGGTGGAGAACGTGTTGGCATAGACCCGGTCAAGGAATGCGCCCGCATCGGTGCCCTGGATATCGATCTTGCCAAGCGTGGTGACATCGCAGATGCCGACAGATTTGCGGGTTTGCAGAACTTCACGGTCCACCGATTGCCGCCATGTCGCCTCGCCCTTGCGCGGCAACCATTGGGTGCGCAGCCACATGCCGACCTCGACGAAAACTGCCCCCTGCTCGGCCGCCCAAATGTGGGATGGCGTCAGGCGGGTGGGGCGGAAATCGGCACCGCTGGACCGGCCTGCAAGGGCGGCGATGGCGACGGGAGTGGTGGGCGGGCGGTAGATGGTGGTGCCGGTTTGCGGGATGGATTGCCCGGTCAGCTCGGCCATGACCGCAAGGCCCAGCACGTTGGAAGTTTTGCCTTGATCCGTGGCCATGCCAAGCGTGGTGTAGCGTTTCAGGTGTTCGACCGACCGGAAGCCTTCCTGATGCGACAGTTTGATGTCTTTGACGGTGACATCGTTTTGCAGATCAATCCACGCGCGGCCTTTGCCGTGCTGGACATACCAAAGCGGGGAAATGGCAATAGGGGCGTCTTCAGTTGTTGGCAGGTCGGGGGCGGGGGCGGAGAAACCAAGGGCGGCGACGGCTTCGGTTGCGGCGGCTGCCCCGGTGGTCAGGGCCGCATGGGTGGAGAAATGGCCGTTGGCCGCCCCGGCGAAAGTCAGGTTTGGCACGCCACCGGGGCCGGGGGTAAAGGCGGCAATGCTATCATTCCAAACCGGGCGGCCCCGGTGATGGCTGGAAATAGCGAGGTTGGGGTTCCAACCGCCAGAGACGCCAAGGGCGGTCACTTGCAGCATTTCCGTGCCTTTCGGGGTACGCACGGTGACATGTGACAGGCCAAGGCGGCCTTTGGTATCTATCACCTCTGCGCCTTGCAGATGGCGGATGCCGGGCAGCAGGGGCAGGCCTTGGCGCGGGTCGATCACGGCGACCACATCAACGCCTTTGGCCGCCAGATCGGTGGCTGTGCGCAGGCCATCATCGTTGTTGGTGAAAATCGCCACGCGGCTTCCGGGGGTCACGGCCCAGCGGTTGGCATAGGCGCGCATCGCCCCCGCCAGCATGATGCCGGGGCGGTCGTTATTCTCAAACGCGATGGGGCGTTCGATCGCGCCCGCCGTCAGGATCGCGCGGCGCGAATAGATGCGCCACAATATCTGGCGGGGTTTTCCGGGCAGGGGTTGGGCCAGGTGATCAGACACGCGCTCGACTGCGCAATAAATGCCGTGATCCAGCGCGCCAAGGATCGTGGTTCGGGTCAGCAGTCGGACATTGGGCATTTGGGCCAGTTCAGACACGGTTTTTGCGGCCCAATCGGCACCGGACATATCGCCCAGCGTGTAGGTTTCGGCGTTCAGCCGCCCGCCCATGCGGAAATCTTCGTCGGCCAGGATCACCCGCGCGCCAGACCGGGCAGCTGTGATCGCGGCGGCAAGGCCAGCGGGGCCAGCGCCGATGATCAGCAGATCGCAGTGCAGATAGCCTTTGTCGTAGGCATCGGGATCGTCCTGTTTGGACAGCGACCCCAATCCAGCCGCACGGCGGATGAGGGGTTCATAGATTTTTTCCCAGAACGATTTCGGCCACATGAAGGTTTTGTAGTAAAACCCGGCGGCAAAGAATGGCGACAAGCGGTCATTGATGGCCATGGCGTCGAAGCGCAGCGAGGGCCAGCGGTTCTGGCTTTGCGCGGTGAGGCCATCGAATAACTCTGCCGTGGTGGCGCGGGTGTTCGGTTCGGTTCGCGCACCACTTCGCAATTCTACTATTGCGTTCGGTTCTTCGGACCCTGCCGCAATCACCCCGCGCGGGCGGTGGTATTTGAAGCCGCGGCCCATCAGGCGGATATTGTTGGCCAGCAGGGCCGAGGCGAGGGTATCGCCGGGATGGCCTTGGTAGGATTTGCCGTCAAAAGTGAAAGTTAAGGTCTTTTCACGGTCGATCTGGCCGCCATTTAGTCGGTTGCTTTGGGTCATGTGGACCGCCCTTGGGCGCGGGCCACATCGCGGGCGAGTTCGACCGTCGTGATCTCATGCGTCAGGGTGTTACGGGTGACGACCAGCCAAGACCGATCGCCCTGTTCGTGATACCACAATTCGCGGTGCAGACCTGCGGGGTTGTGGCGCAGATAAAGGTAGTCGTGGAAGGCGTCGGCGGCACCCTCTGCCATGCCATCGGGGCGGTTGATCAGGGTGGCATCGCCCAGATAGACGAATTCCTGCGCGTCGCGGGGGCCAAGCATGGGATGATTGATGATCATGGCAAAACACACTCATCCAGCCCTGCGGGCGTCCTCGTTCCGGGAATGCAGAGCGCCCGGAGGGTGGCGATAATTGGCGGGTGGTGAAGGGGGGTCATGGCGCGCCTCAATGCAAATTCGGTTGGGCGCCCTGGCCCTTTTCGTCGATCATCAGGCCTTTGCGGAAGCGGTCAAACCGATACGCTGTGGCGGTGGGATGCGGCGTGTCGGTGGCCAGCAGATGGGCGAAAACCCAACCTGACGCGGGGGTGGCCTTGAAGCCGCCATAGCACCAGCCACCGTTGAAATAGAGGCGCTCGGTATCCGTGCGGTCAATGATGGGTGATCCGTCCATCGACATGTCCATGATGCCGCCCCACATCCGCAAAAGCCGCGCGCGGCCGATCATCGGCATCAACGCCATGCCGCCTTCGCAGACATCCTCGACCACGGGCATGGATCCGCGCTGCGCGTAACTGTTGTAGCCATCAATATCGCCACCGAACACCAAGCCGCCTTTGTCCGATTGCGACACATAGAAATGCCCGGCACCATAGGTGATCACGCCGTCGATCAGCGGCTTTAATCCTTCGGACACAAAGGCTTGCAGAACGTGGCTTTCTATCGGCAACCGCATTCCCGCCTGTGCCATCACCCGGCTGGACGATCCCGCCACAGCGACACCGATCTTGCCCGCCGCGATGTAGCCGCGCGAGGTTTCAACGCCAAGGGCGCGACCGTTTTCAATGCGAAACCCGGTGACTTCGCAGTTCTGAATGATATCGACGCCCCGACTGTCTGCGCCCCGTGCGTAGCCCCAAGCCACGGCATCATGGCGCACGGTGCCGCCGCGCCTTTGTGCCAAGCCGCCTTTGATGGGAAATCGGGCGTTGTCGAAATTCAGGAACGGATACATCGCGCGCACTTGGCCTGCGTTCAGAATTTGCGCATCTGCCCCGTGCATCATCATGGCATTGCCGCGCCGCACATAAGCATCGCGCTGGGCATCGGTGTGAAACAGGTTCAGAATGCCACGTTGCGAAACCATGGCGTTGTAGTTGAAATCCTGTTCCAACCCTTCCCATAGTTTCAGCGAAAATTCGTAGAACGGCTGATTGCCATCCAGCAGGTAGTTCGACCGGATGATGGTGGTGTTGCGCCCGACATTGCCGCCACCGATCCAGCCCTTTTCCAGCACCGCGATGCGCGCTTGTTTGAATTCTTTGGCCAGATAATAGGCGGTTGCCAGCCCGTGCCCTCCGCCGCCGACAATAATGTAATCATATCCCGGCTGCGGATCCGGATTGCGCCATGCGGGCCGCCAGCCCTTGTGGCCTGTAAGCGCTTCGCGGATGACGCGAAAACCTGAATAGCGCATGGGGAATTTCCTATAGTATCCCGTCTGAGTATCGCGCTTTTACGGGGTCATGAGCATTTCATTTCCGACATCGGGTATTTCATTTCAGCCATCGTGCCTCTTAAAGGGTTGGCGTGATCTTCGGCATGGGCCATTCATTGCTGGCCTGGCGCGCTTTGCTGGCCTGGCGCGCTTTGCTGGCCTTGCGGCAATGGCGATATGGCGTTATTCTTGACATTAATATTTGTTTCCATCCATGCGCCATGCCGGAAAGGGTGACCCCAATGCTGGACAGCCGATATCCGCGCGTTCATCCCGGCCCGCCGCGCCCCAGCCGGATTTTGACGCCATCCTCGCTTGCTTTGCATTCGGGGCGCGAACGGTCCGAGGTGGCGGGGGCCGGTGCCGCCTTGATCCGCATATCAGCGGGGGACCGGATCACCATCACCAATGCGGAAGGCGGGCAGAGGTGTGAGCTGGTGGCGGCAGACACGAAGGGCCGCATTGATGCGGCTGTATTGGGGGTGGCGGCCAATTCTGATGCATGTGGCCTGAAGGCGCTGCTGTCGGCGGGTATGGGCAGCGGTTTGGCGGGGCTGCGGCTGGGGATGGACCGGCGCGGGATTGATCTGGCGCATGCCGGGGCGGTGGCGCTGTTTGACGGACAAACGCCTGCGGGGACAGTGGAAAACTTTACAGCCACCTGTGACGGTGTGGTGATTATCGCGGCCCCCGGTCTGGCGATGGACCCCGGTGCGCAGGACACGGCAACACCGCTGGTGGTGGTGGTGCAGCGGTCATCGCTGGTGCAAGTCGGGCGGTTTGATCTGGCTGATCCGCTGGCCGACCCGGTGCTGGATTTGCGGGTGAAATCGGCCACCGCGCAGGCGTATTTTGTCAAAGCGGGCGATTACATTCAAATCATTGATGTCGATGGCCGCCAATGCACCGATTTTCAATGCTTTTCGGCGCGCAAGCTGGACCGCGGCATTGAACACGCGCTGGATGTGACCACCTCGCGCACATTGATGGGCCATGCCTATTCGATGCCCGGGCTGCATTCAAAATATTTTGATCAGGATTTTCTGCCGCTGATAGAGGTGGTGCAAGATACCGTCGGGCGGCATGATGCCTTTGCGATGGCCTGCGCGTCAAAATATTATGACGATATCGGCTATCCGGGGCATGTGAACTGTTCGGACAATTTCAATGGCGTACTGGCCCAGCATGGCGTGGCCCCGCGGGCGGGGTGGATGGCGGTGAACCTGTTTTTCAACACCGCGATTGATGCGCATGGTGTGCTGATTTCAGATGAACCGTGGTCGCGCCCTGGCGATTATGTGCTATTCCGCGCGTTGACCGATCTGATCTGTGTGTCGTCTGCCTGCCCCGATGATACTTCGCCCGCCAATGGCTGGTATCTGTCTGATATTCATGTTCGCACCTATTCTGGTGTTGAAAAGTTTTCCCGAGCGGTAGCCACCCGCGCCACCCCGGATGCGGAGCCAAAGATGACCAAAGACACCGGGTTTCACGCCAAAACGTCGGCCCTGACGCGCAATGTGGTAGAATACAGGGGCTATTGGCTGCCGCAGGATTACGCGGGCGTGGGCACAATTGCGGAATACTGGGCCTGCCGTCAAAAGGCGGCCGTCATGGACCTGTCGCCGCTGCGCAAGTTTGAAGTGACCGGCCCGGATGCCGAGGCGTTGCTGCAATACACCCTGACGCGGGATGTGAAAAAGCTGGCGGTGGGGCAGGTGGTCTATTCCGCGATGTGTTATCCGCATGGCGGGATGATCGACGATGGCACGCTGTTCAGGCTGGGGCGCGATCAGTTTCGCTGGATTGGCGGCGAGGATTTCGGCGGCATCTGGTTGCGCGAACAGGCGCAGGCGTTGGGGCTGAAGGTGATGATCCGCAGTTCCACCGATCAGCTGCATAATTTGGCGGTGCAAGGGCCGAATTCACGCGAAATCATCAAGCGCATATTCTGGACACCGCCCGCGCAGGCCACTGCCGAAGAACTGGGTTGGTTCCGGTTTTCTGTGGGCCGAATTTCCGATGCCCCGGTGGTGGTATCGCGCACCGGCTATACCGGTGAGCTGGGCTATGAAATTTTTTGCCACCCCAAAGATTGTGCCGTGGTGTGGGATGCCGTTTGGGCGGCAGGTGCTGATCAAGGATTGCGCCCGATGGGTTTGGCCGCATTAGACATGGTGCGGATTGAAGCGGGGCTGATTTTTGCGGGGTACGAATTTTCAGACCAGACCGATCCGTTCGAGGCTGGCATCGGCTTTTGCGTGCCGCTGAAATCGAAAGCGGATGATTTTATTGGCCGCGATGCGCTGATCCGGCGCAAGGACCATCCGATGCAGCGATTTGTCGGGCTGGAGATTGATGCCAACGTCGATGTCGGCCATGGCGACGCAATCTATGCGGGCCGCGCGCAGGTGGGGGTGGTCACTTCCTCGACAAGATCGCCTTTGCTTGGCAAAAACATCGCTCTTGCGCGTGTTGAAGTGGGGCATGCAGGCGTGGACACGACGGTTGAAATTGGCAAACTGGATGGCCACCAAAAGCGCCTGCCCGCGCGGATTGTGGGCCTGTCGCATTACGATCCCAAGAAAACCCGCCCTCAATCTTGATCTGAAGGCGGCTTGATCTGAAGGCGGCCTGATCTGGCAACCGTTTGACCTGGAGGCCAAATGATCTGGAGGCCAAATGATCTGGCAGCCTCTTGATCAGGCAGCCAGCAAAACCCGGGCTTCGTGGGCTTTCAGGGTCAGACGAGCGGCGGGATAGGATTGGGTTCTGTTGGCCAATTCGGGGAACAGCGATAGCAGCTCGTCGCGCTGATCTTGTGGCATCGCTTGCAGGGTTTGCGCGCCGGGCTGGTAGCTTTCGGTCCAGCAGCCATCGGCACGGATAATCTCGTGGCTCTGACACATGATGTGAACATAGCTGACTGTGACGGGGTGCACGCGGCTAATGCCGGGCTGGCCAACCAGATGGGCGGCGGCCACCAACACTTCATTGTCGCCAAACATCATCTCGGCGCGCGGGCCGGTGATCAGCATCCGGTGTTGCGGTGAAACCTGCATATCTTGTGCGGGCAGATTGGCGCCCATCGCGCCTTGGCGGATCAGGACCGGGTGTAAATTGGGTTGTGCGGCCAGATCAGGGCCGGACAGAGCGCGGCGGCCCACCCAACATAGCGATTGATAGCCATGATCGCGCGTCAGAACCTTGTCGCCGATCACCAGTGCCTCAACACAGACCGCACCGCGATCGGTTTCGATCAAGGTTCCGGGGGTAAAGCAGGGGATCACATTTTCGATATTGGTGAAGGTCATCGTACCGATGATTCCACCAGAGGTGTTCAAAAACTGGACTGTGCCGTTTTCAGAATTGCCCGGATCAAAGATGACATTGGTGTGCGCCTTGCGGAAGGATCGCAAATCAAGCGTGTCATTGTCGGCAGTGGATTCGTTGCCATCGACAACATCGTTTTCAAGTCCGGTGTAGTCGTTGATCCCCACAACGAACGTGTCGGTGCCATCGCCGCCCGACAGGGTGTCATTGCCGAGCCCGCCGATCAGGCTGTCATCACCGATGCCGCCGTCCAGGCTGTCGTCATTGTCGCCGCCATCAAGGCTGTCATTGCCGTCGCCGCCCAGCAGCGCGTCATTGCCCGCATCGCCGAACAGGCTGTCATTGCCGATACCGCCATAGAGGCTGTCATTGCCAATCCCGCCGCGCAGCGTATCCACGCCGTCGCCGCCGAGCAGGGTGTCATTGCCGTCTTCACCCAAGAGTGAATCATTGCCGATGCCGCCCAGAACGGAATCGTTGCCGGTGCCGGCAAAGACGGTGTCGTTGCCGGCGCCCGCGTTGACCGTGTCATTGCCGCCGTAAGTCTCGATCAGGTCATCATTGGTGTTGGTCAGGTTGTCGCTGGCATCGACCAGATCGCCCTCGGGGTCGCCGGTGTAGCCGATGCCGATGGTGTCATCGCCCGCCGTGCCCTCGACGATGTAATCGGGGCCGCCGATGATGGTTTCGATATTGGTAAACGTGAAGCTGCCCGCAACCGTGCCGTCGGCATTCAGAAACTCGACCGTGCCGTTCTCGGGGTTCAGCGCGCGGATGATGCGCAGCGAGCCGAGGCCCGTCAGGTTCAGCGTATCGCTGTCGGTGCCGGTTTCCGACCCGTCGATGGTGCCGGTAAAGCTGCGGTCAACGAAGAACGCGTCCTGATCGGCCCCGCCGGTTGCGGTATCGTTGGTCGACACGGTGATGCGGTCAGCCCCCGCGCCGCCGGTCAGCTGATCGGTGCCGATACCGCCATCCAGGCTGTCGTCGCCATCGCCGCCATCAAGGCTGTCATTGCCGTCGCCGCCCAGCAGCGTGTCATTGCCCGCATCGCCGAACAGCGAATCCGCGCCAATGCCGCCATCGAGGCTGTCATTGCCAATCCCGCCGCGCAGCGTATCCACGCCGTCGCCGCCGAGCAGCGTGTCATTGCCGTCATTGCCCAGAAGCGAATCATTGCCAAGCCCGCCGATCAGGCTGTCATCGTTCAGCCCGC
>JAYSPY010000129.1:0-89451 GCA_043721855.1 Pseudorhodobacter sp. | reverse complement strand
TGAGGCCAAGCCGGTGCAGCCATCGGCCGACCGATCCGCGATGCACGCTCACGCCGTGCACGGCGGCCATCTCCGCCACGATCTCGTCCAGCGTCAGGTTCCCCCTTGATGGCCAGCCGGTCGCGCAGCCAGACGCTGTAAGGGGCCAGCTTGCCCGCGGCATGGTTCCCCTGCGCCTTTGGCAAAAGCCCGCCACTCGCACGCTTCAGGATCACCATGTCATTCACAAAACGCGGCGAAACCCGGAAGTGCCGTGCCGCCTCTCTATGCCCGTGCCCCTCCTCGACAAACGCCACAACGCGGCTGCGAAGCTCCATAGGATGCGACTTACCCATTCCAAACCCCCATATCTGGCCAGATCAGGGAATCACAAAACACCCAACTTGGGAATCCTGAATCGGATGGATGCCGACTTGTTCTAAAATTCTTGCGTCAAGAATTTTCCCTACGTCCTAACCCGGCCCGCGCAGGTATGCGTGTGCGTTCGTCGGGAAAACCGTCCACTGGACCGTTTTCTGACCCGCCTCACCCCGCCAGATGCCGCAACCCCTGTGCCACATCCATTCGCACCGCCAACCGTAGGCCCGGCTCATCCCCCGCCCGCAGCGCCGCCAGAATAGACCGATGATGCTGCGGCGGCTCATTCCTGCGCAGCCTTGCATACAACGCCCGCATCGTCGGCCCCAGTTGTAGCCAAACCGTTTCCGTCATCGCCAGCATCGCAGGGGCCTGCGCACGCAGATACAGCGTGCGGTGAAATTCCAGATTGGTCCTCACATACCCCACCGCATCTTGCCTTGCCGCCGCCTCGGCGTTTGCTGCATTGATGGCAGCTAACCTGTCAATCAACGCAAAATGCGCCCGTGGCAGCGCCCGCGCCGCCAGTTCCGGCTCCAGCAACGCGCGGATCGCCGCCAGTTCCTCAATCCGTTCGGGTGACAATTCCGGCGTCGATACCCGCCCGGAAAGCGACATCGTAAATGCCCCTTCCGCCACCAATCGTCGCACCGCCTCCCGTGCTGGCGTCATAGATACACCAAAGGTCCGTCCTAGGCCCCGCAGCGTAAGGGCTTGACCCGGCACCATTTCCCCGTGCATGACCTGCACCCGCAAGGCGCGGTAAAGCCTCTCATGCGCTGCGGCTTGATCCGATGGGCGGGGGGCTGTTACCATGGCAGCCAAACAAACACCCTCCGCCCGAACCGTCAATCCCCGAAGCGGTATCCGTGCAACGTCTGCCCCTGCCCGCGCAACCACGCCCGGTGCGTGCCGTAGCCCGGGCATAGCCCTTTCACCACCGCCCAAAACGCCGACGAATGGTTCATCTGCGCCAGATGCGCCACCTCATGGGCGGCGACATAATCCAACACCGCAGGCGGCGCCATGATCAACCGCCACGAAAACATCAAGCCGCCATCTGATGTGCAAGACCCCCAGCGCGACCGCGTGTCGCGCAAACTGACCTTGGTAAAACCGCGCCCCAACTGCGCAGCATGATGATCGCACGCAGCCACCAACCGATCCCGCGCCAACACTTTCAAATAGGCCACCGCCCGCTTGCCAGCCCGTCCCGGATCACCCGGCACCAAAAGCGAATCGCCCTCTACCCGCACGTTGCGCCCCGCTCCGGATACCAGCGCCAGCATCTGCCCCTCCACCGGCAACACCGACCCAATCCCCACAACCGCAATCCCCGGCATCCGCGCAAGTGCCGCCCGTAGCCAGCCTTCCTGTGCCGACAGAAATTTCATCGCGTCGCCTTCCCGCGCCGCCAACGGCAAAGACAGCGTCACACGCCCGTCAAGCCGTGATACACGCAGGGAAAATCGCCGTGCGCGCGCCGATCTGCGCAGTTCCACATCAACGGGGGGGGATCCGGGCAAGACTGGCATGCACACCTCAAACTTCGCCCGATAGCATAGCGCGGCCAGCAACAGCCGCAACGCCCGCTTGCCGATACGAAAGCCTTTGACACCCACCCCCACCTGTGGCACTCGGGCGCTTCACCAATGATCCGACAACCAAGGGAAGCAACATGCCCAAGGAAGAATGGGGCACAAAGCGGCTTTGCCCGACAACTGGCAAACGCTTTTATGACCTGAACAAAACCCCGATCATCAGCCCCTACTCGGGCGAGGTCGTGGATATCGAAACCGCCCGTCGCAAGATGCAGGCGTCCGTTATCGCGCGCGTTGTGCCAGAAAAAGATGACCCGCTTGTCGATGATCTGGAGGCAGAAGAAGACCTGCTGGAAACCAGCGTCTCCGATGATGCGGAACTTGATGATGAACTGCTTGAAGACGATGCAGACGATACCGTATCGCTTGATGATCTGGCCGACGTGCCGGGTGATGAAGAAGACGTTTGATAAGGCCTGTGTGATAAGGCCTGTGTGATAAGGCCTGGGGCGCGCGGTTTTTCCCTTGCGCGCCCGCGCCGGCTTTACTAAACAGCCGGTGTTGCAGGGTTTCTGTAACACCCAACATCGGGGTCATAGCTCAGTTGGGAGAGCGCTTGAATGGCATTCAAGAGGTCCGCGGTTCGATCCCGCGTGGCTCCACCAAAACCTTCCAAAGCCGCCCCTAACCGGGCGGCTTTTGGTTTTCATGTGCTTCTGACGGCTTTTTCTGTTCAAAAATATCCCCGCCGGAGGCGTATCGTTCCGCCAGCACTCCCCTCAGGGCATCACTTCAAACCGATCCACATCCACCATCCCGTGATCAGTGATCTTCAAATGCGGAATGACCGGCAGGCATAAAAACGCCAGTTGCAAGAACGGCTCCTCCAGCGTCACACCCAGCGTCCGTGCCGCCGCGCGAAGCCCAACCAGCGCATCGCGCACCACTTCGAATGGCTCAAGGCTCATCAACCCCGCCACGGGTAGCGCCAACTCAGCAAGCACACGCCCGCCTTCTACCACTACAAACCCGCCCTCGATCTGGCCCAGCCTGTTCGCCGCAAGCGCCATATCGGCGTAATCCGTCCCCACCACTGCGATGTTGTGGTGATCATGGCACACGGTCGATGCGACGGCCCCACGCTGCAACCCAAAGCCTTTGACGAACCCCGTTGCTATATTGCCATTTACTCCGTGGCGTTCCACCACGGCGATTTTCACCAAATCGCGGGCAATATCCGGGCGCTTGTCACCGTCTACGGGTGCCACATCATAGGTCAAATGTTCGGTAATGATCTTGCCTGGAATAATCCCGATCACCGACGTCTCCACCCGGTTGCCGCCGGTGCGAAAATTCCGAGGCTCCACCACCCGTGCTTTTACCGAATGCCGCGCCACTGGCGCTGTCACCCCACGCGCTGCAAAAGCCGCATCCACAGCCTCCACCCCGCGCACGAAAACGCGCGATGCATGGCAGCCTTCAAGCGTATCAATCACCACAATGTCAGCCCGCTTGCCGGGTGCTATCAGCCCGCGGTCTTTCAACCCAAACGCTTCGGCCGCCGACAGGCTGGCCGCCCGGTACACCGCCAAAGGCGGTGCCCCCAGCGCAATCGCGGTGCGGATCATGTAATCCAGGTGGCCGTGTTCGGCGATATCCAGCGGGTTTCGATCATCGGTGCAAAACGCCAGATAGGGCGCATGGCGTTCCGTCAGCAGCCCCACCAGCGCGTGCAAATCCTTGGAAACGGATCCTTCCCGGATCAACACCCGCAGACCCTTGCGCAGTTTTTCCAAGCCTTCGTCGTAACTCGTCGCCTCATGTTCGGTGCCGATGCCCGCCGCAATATAGCCGTTCAGATCGCGCCCCCGCAACAGCGGCGCATGGCCGTCAATATGCCGTCCCCGAAATGCCTCCAGCTTGGCCAAACACCCCACATCCTTGGCCAACACACCGGGATAGTTCATGAATTCTGCCAACCCGATCACACCCGGATGGTCCATCAACGCCACCAGATCGCCCGCTTCCAGCCGCGCGCCGGTGGTTTCCATATGCGTCGACGGCACGCAGGACGACAGCTGCACCCGAATATCCATCACCGTTTGGGCGGCGCAGTCCAGAAAATACTGAATCCCTGTCAGCCCACAGACATTGGCAATTTCATGCGGGTCGCAAATCGCGGTCGTCACCCCGCGCGGGGTTACGCAGCGGTCAAATTCATGCGGCGTCACCAAACTGGACTCGATATGCAGATGCGTGTCGATAAATCCCGGCACCAAAATCTGCCCCGACACATCGATTACGCGCACCCCGTCGTAGCGATCAAACACCCCCACAATCGTTTCGCCGCAAATTGCGACGTCACCCGGCACCAGATCGCCGGTGATCAGATCAAACACCACCCCGCCACGCAAAACCAAATCCGCAGGCACCAGCCCGCGCCCCTGATCAATCAATGTGCCAATGGCGGATTTGATCATCGCAATCTCCCATAGATACCGCTTCGCGCTTGCGCCGCCTGGCTCAGAGTGATTGACCTAACCCTACAAAAATACCAGAGGTTTTCATGCGCCCCCTGCGCGGTATCGCCTACAAAGTTGTGTCGGTCATCGTGTTCATCACCATGGCGTCACTGATCAAAGCCACCGCCCCTGCCGTGCCTTCGGGCGAGGCCGTGTTTTTCAGGTCTTTTTTCGCCATGCCGGTGATCGTGCTTTGGCTGGCCTATCGCCGTGAACTGGCAACCGGTTTTCGCGCGACCAACCCTTTGGGCCATGTCTGGCGCGGCCTTGTTGGCACCATCGCCATGGGCCTTGGCTTTGCAGGTTTGGGCTATCTGCCCCTGCCCGAGGTTACTGCCATCGGCTACACCGCCCCGCTGCTGACCGTGATTTTCGCCGCCATGTTTCTGGGCGAACAGGTGCGCGCGTTTCGTATCTCTGCCGTAGCACTTGGCCTTGTCGGCGTGCTGATCGTGGTCTGGCCCCGGCTTTCCCTCACCTCAGGCGATCATATCGGTCAGGCCGAAGCCTTCGGCGCGATCCTGGTCCTCGGCGGGGCGGTATTTGCTGCCCTTGCCCAAGTTTTCGTCCGTAAACTGGTGATGACCGAGAAAACCCCCGCCATCGTGTTCTACTTCTCGCTCACCGCGACCATTCTGTCACTGGCAACCCTGCCCTTCGGCTGGGTCATCCCCACCGCAAAACAAGCCGCTCTGCTGGTCGGTGCGGGCCTTTTGGGGGGTGTGGGCCAGATTTTCCTGACCTCCAGCTACCGCGAGGCGGATGCGTCGCTGGTGGCCCCCTTTGATTATGCTTCGATGATCTTCGCGCTGGCCATCGGCTATTTCGTCTTTGCCGAAGTGCCCACCAAAACCATGCTGATCGGGGCGGCTGTCGTGGTGACCGCAGGCTGCCTGATCATCTGGCGCGAGCGCCAACTGGGGTTGGAGCGCGCAAAACAGCGCAAAGCCATGACGCCCTAGTCGCCAATCACAATATCGGCCCGGCGCGACCCTGCCGTCACCCTGCGAATATTCGGCATGTCATTGCTGTCGATCCAATGCCGTGCCTCTGCCGGCGATTTACCATGATGATCCCAACGCGCCACGAGGCGACGGTCGAGTTCCGCCTCTGGCACATCAATAAACACCGTCAGGTCAAACAACGGGGCCAGATCGTGCCACGGGGCCTCGTTCAGCAGCAGATAATTACCCTCAACAATCAGGTATTTATCCACCCCCGTCACCAGATCGGCCCCTGCGCGTGCAAGGTCGGCGTCGCGGTCAAACACCGGGATTGCCGCATCCCCACCACCGCGCAGCCGCCGCAACAAGTGAACAAATCCCAGCGCATCAAAGGTTTCCGGCGCCCCTTTTCTGGCGCGCAGACCCAGCTTGTCCAGCACCGCATTGTCATAATGGAACCCGTCCATCGGCACCACACGCGCGCCCTTGCCGATGGCGGTTACGATCTGGCCCGCCAGGGTGGATTTCCCCGCCCCGGGCGGGCCAACCACCGCCACAATAAACCGGTCCGCCGCCGCCGCGCGCGTGGTGATTTCGTGCGCCAGATCGCCCGGTGTCATGCGGCCTCTGTTACGCCTTCAGGCAGCTTTGCCCCCGTCATATAGGCCACCGCATCCGACATCGAATGCTCTTTCGGGTCAATCACACACAACCGCCGCCCAAGACGGTGAATGTGAATGCGGTCCGCCACTTCGAACACATGTGGCATGTTATGGCTGATCAGGATGATCGGAATGCCGCGTGCGCGCACATCGCGGATCAATTCCAACACCCGCCGACTTTCCTTCACACCCAGTGCCGCCGTCGGTTCATCCAGGATCACCACCTTGGACCCAAATGCCGCCGCCCGCGCCACGGCCACACCTTGCCTTTGGCCCCCCGACAGGGATTCCACCGCCACATTGATATTCTGAATCGTCATCAAGCCCAGTTCGCTTAACTTGTCACGCGCGAACTTTTCCATGCCCGCCCGGTCCATCTTGCGGAATATCGACCCCATAATCCCCGGCGCGCGCCACTCGCGCCCCAAAAACATGTTATCGGCGATCGACAACGCAGGTGACAAAGCAAGGTTCTGATAGACCGTCTCGATGCCCAGCTTGCGCGCATCTTGCGGCGATTTGAAATGCACCACCTCGCCTTCCAGCGCGATCTCACCGTGATCTGGTGTCACCGCCCCGGCTATCGCCTTGATCAGGGTCGATTTGCCCGCACCGTTATCGCCGATCACGGCGGTAATCTCACCCGGATACAGATCGAAATCCGCGCCGTTCATCGCGACAACGGTGCCATACCGCTTCATCAGGCCACGGCAGGTCAGAATAGGTTTTACATCGGTCATTGTGTTGCTCTCCGCAGCCATTGATCCAAAGCAACCGCGATGATCACAAGGCTGCCCGCCGCAAACATTTGCCAGTAGTCATCCACACCTGCCAAAGACAATCCGGTGGTGAACACCCCCACGATCATCGCCCCCAGAACCGAGCCTACAATAGACCCGCGCCCGCCGAACAAAGAGGTGCCACCAATCACCACAGCGGTAATGGATGCGAGGTTCACCGTATCAAATGACACCGGTGATACGGATCCAACCCGCCCAATCGCCACCCAGGCGGCAAAGCCACAAATCAACCCGGCACCGGCATAAACGGATACCAACGTGCGATTTGTGCGAATTCCAGACAGCATTGCTGCATCAGGATCGTCGCCAATCGCATGCACATGGCGGCCCCACGCGGTCTGCGCCAAGATATACCAGACGATCGCCGCCAAAACGATCAGGGATATGCTGCCATAAGTCAGTTTGAACGCGCCAAACCGTATCGCCTCGCCGAACCACAACAGGCCGGGGGCTTTTTCAGCAATATCCACATTGCGAATGGATTCAGATCCGGAATACCAAAGCTTCAACGCCGTAAAGACCGATAATGTACCGAGCGTTACAATAAAAGGCGGCAGCTTTACAAAGGCCACCAACACCCCGTTCAGCCATCCCATCGCCGTGCCGGTCAACATGCCCACGCCAATGGCAATCGGCATGGGCACCCCAAGATTGACTGCCAGATTGCCCATTACAAGCGATGACACCACAAGAATAGCGCCCACTGACAGGTCAATCCCCGCCGTCAAGATCACCAGTGTCTGCGCGATTGCCACAAGCCCGGTCACGGTAACTTGCTGCAAAACTGTCGATAGCGCACCCGCCCCCAGAAACCGCGGAGCGGCAATGCCAAAGGCGATGATGCTGAGGATCAGCACCAATGCCGGAATGCTGGTCGGATAAGACCGCAAGAAAGATCGTGCCAGATGCTTTAACGACCTGTCATCTTCGGCAAAGCTGGCGACAGATTTATCCGCCTGCGCCAGCTTGGCTTCAAAATCAGAAATGGTTTTTGTTGGTGCCCCTTGGTCGCTCATCGCGTCAACCGCCCCCCAATAGCATTGATCAACAGCGCCACGGGCGCCGGATATACAAAGGGCGACTGTAACGTCGCCCTTCGCGTAATCAACAGATTATCAGGTCAGATCAGCCCCAGCAAAGTTCGGTGCCTTTGGTGGTGTCGATCGACGGCACACCTTCGGCTGGCTTGTCGGTCACAAGGTTCACCCCTGTGTTAAAGAACGTCAGGCCTTCGGTTGCTGCGGGCTTAGTGCCGTCCTTGGCAAAAGCTGCAATGGCGTCGATGCCCAAAGCAGCCATCTTCAGCGGATACTGCTGCGAAGTGGCACCAATCACGCCCGCCTTGACAGCTGCAACGCCGGGGCAGCCACCGTCAACCGACACCACCAGAACACCGGTTTTGCCGGCCTTGGTCAGCGCCTGGAACGCGCCTTCAGCAGCAGGTTCGTTGATCGTGTAGACCACGTTCATATCCGGGTCTTTGGCCAGCAGGTTTTCAACCGATGTCACGCCGCCTTCCGGGTTGGCGCCCGACGATTCGTGACCGATCACGCGGGGATCAGTTTCCGAACCCATGACCTTCAGATCAGGCACTTCGATGCCGAATCCCACGAGGAAACCCGTGTCACGCGCAACGTCAACCGAGATGTTGTCTTTGTTGATGTCCAACATGCCGATCTTGGCGGTTTTCACGCCTTCTGCGCCAAGCGTCGCCGCAGCCCACTTACCGATCAGCAAACCCGCCTCGAAGTTGTCGGTCGCAAAGGTCATGTCCTGTGCGTCTGCATCTGCAAGCGGGGTATCAAGCGCGATCACCAGAATGCCAGCAGCGCGGGCATCTTTCAGGGCTGGGCCGACCGAGTCGTTCGATGGTGTGATCAAGATACCCTTGGCACCCGCGGCGACACAGTTTTCAATCGCGGTGATCTGCGGCGCAGCATCGCCATCTTTTTCGCCTGCATAGGCTTGGAAATCCATGCCAGCAGCCGTTGCAGCCGCTTCAGCGCCCTCTTTCATCTTTACAAAAAAGGGATTGGTATTGTTTTTGGTGATCAGGCACGCCAGATCAGCGGCAGATGCGGCACCGGCAAACAGTGCTACAGCGGCAGCGCCCATTAGGGCTGCTTTAAGGTTCATTCGGAAGTCCTCCCAAGGATCAAGGGCCATTTGCCCCGTTCGAAATCTTTACGCAAAGCGTCGAAATGCTTCACGATAAACACAGAAACACCGATTCCCTGCCTTGCGTCAAGTTAAATAAATCAGAGTGATTTATTATTGACAGGTCGCATCAAGCAACGCAGTGTCACGGTATCTTAGGCCGCTTAACACACGTTTGGGTGGCCAATTCATGAAAGACAACCATGCTGATCGGATTGCCAGCCATCCTTGGGCCAGACCTGCTTTACACGCTGCGCGCCATGGGGCACGGCGACGAAATTGCGCTGGTTGATGGCAATTATCCGGCACAGAATGATGCCCGCCGACTGGTCCGCGCCGATGGCCACGGTATCATCGCGTTGCTGGAGGCGATTTTGCAGGTGCTGCCGCTGGATAGGGCCACGCCGCACGCAATCTTTCGCGCAGCACTGAACAATGATCCGGCGCAAAGCGCTGATATTCATCGCCAAATTGATGCGGCCTGCCACGGCCATGCGCCCAATTACACGGTGCAGCCTTTGTCAGGGTCTGATCTTTATCCGCGCATCCGTGCCGCCCATACCATCGTTGCCACCTCTGAAACCGCGCTTTTCGCCAATGTGATTTTGCGCAAAGGGGTTATCGGCGCGGCTATGCAGGCGCTATGAAACTTGCGATTGACCCCCTGGCCGATCGCACGACACCCGATGATCCGGGACTGCGTGGCACCAACCAAACCGGAATGCGCGAACAAAACGAACGCCTGGTTTTGTCGCTTGTGCGCAAGCAGGGCGCGCTGGCAAAAACCGATATTGCCCGCATCACCGGCCTGTCGGCGCAGACCGTTTCGGTGATCATGCGCAGTCTGGAAGCCGAAGGTTTGCTTGCACGCGGTGAACCCGTGCGCGGTCGCATAGGCCAACCGTCCGTGCCGATGTCGCTAAACCCGGATGGCGCGTTTTTCTTTGGCCTTAAAATCGGGCGCAGATCGGCAGACCTGACCCTGATAGATTTTCAGGGCCATGTTCGCGCCACCCGCCGCCAAATTTACCGCTATCCAACCCCAAGCGCTGTCATCGCCTTTGTTCAGGAGGCAATGCCAGCAATCACAGCCACCTTGCCAAAACCGCAGCAGGCACGCATCTCGGGCATGGGGGTCGCCATGCCGTTCCAATTGTGGAATTGGGTGCAAACCATCGGTGCACCGCAGGCCGAAATGGACGCATGGCGCACCCGCGATATTCAGGCCGAACTGGCCACACTGACTGCAATGCCAGTCTATGTGCAAAACGATGCCACCGCCGCCTGTGGCGCAGAGTTGGTGTTCGGCACGGGCGACCGCCCCAAGGATTTTCTGTATTTCTACTTTGGCTATTTCATCGGCGGTGGATTGGTCCTGAACGGGCAGCTGTTCACCGGTCGCACCGGAAACGCCGCCGGTGTCGGCCCCATTCCGGTGCCCGGCCCCGATGGCCGCATGCGCCGCCTGCTTGATGTGGCCTCGATTTTCACCCTCGCCGCCGCGATGGATGCAGCGGGCGAATCCTCCGCCCATCTTTGGGAAAACCCCGATGAATGGTGCATCAGTGACGCCGTTCTTTCTGCATGGATCGACACCGCCGCCGAAGGCCTTGCCAGTGCCACCCTAAGTGCGTCCACCTTGATGGAACTGGAGGCGGTCATTCTCGACGGCTGGATGCCCCCGTCCGTGCGCGCCGAAATCACCCACCGCACCAAAATTGCCTTCCACCGCCTTGATCTGGCCGGGATCGAGCCGCCCGATATCCGCGAAGGCACCGTCGGCGCACAGGCGCGCGCACTGGGGGCGGCCGCAATCCCGCTGTCGCAGCGCTACCTGATCGACCAGAATGCCGCCCTGCGGCACGCCTGACACAAACCGCTTGTCAAGCCTGATGGCTTTCTGCGCTACCTTCAGCGAAGACTGCCCGTAAGGGCTGATGAGCGGCCTGTCAGAACAGCCCCGCATTCACCAGCATATGCACCCAAATGGATGCCGCGTAGCCCAGCGCCACGGCCCAGCTCCACCTCAGATGGCTCATGAACGTATACTGCCCGCGCGCCGCGCCCATCAACGCCACCCCCGCCGCCGACCCTATGGATAGCAATGATCCGCCAGTGCCCGCCGTCAAGGTCACCAACAGCCACTGTCCGTCAGACATTGTCGGATCCATCGTCAGCACAGCAAACATCAGGGGAATATTATCCACAATCGCCGACAACGCCCCGATGATGATATTGGCGTATGTCGCCCCCAGCCCGACATAGAGCAGCTCCGACGAAAGCGTCAAATACCCCAGCACGCCAAGGCCACCCACCGCAAAGATAATGCCAAAGAAAAACAGCAAGGTGTCCCATTCCACCCGCTCAATTTCCTTGAAGCTATCAAGCACCATATCCGCGTCACCCCGACGATTGCCCTTCCGCGACAGGTGGTATGACCACATTTGCAGATAACCAAGTCCAAGCATCATGCCCATCGCGGGGGGCAGGTTCAGAAAATTCTTGAAACACACCGCCGTCAGAATGGTCAGCGCAAACAGCACGGCCACGCCCCACATTCCGGGCTTGGCCACCTCGCGTCTGCCGTCCACCTCTGGCTTGGTCTTTGGCACTGCGAAATGCATAATCGCCGCAGGCACCACCCAGTTCACCAGCGACGGCAAAAACAGCGCGAAGAACTCGAAAAATTCCAGCTTGCCCTTCTGCCACACCATCAGCGTGGTGATATCGCCAAACGGCGAAAACGCGCCGCCTGCGTTCGATGCCACCACAATCGACACACAGCCCACCGCCACAAACCGGGGTGAGGTTTTGCCCAGGACCAGCACCACCGTCCCCATCACCAGCGCGGTCGTCAGATTGTCCAGCACTGCCGACAGGAAAAACGCCAATATCCCGGTCAGCAGAAACAACTGCCGATAGCTAAGGCCCATTCGCACCAGCCAGGCTCGCAACACGTCAAACGCGCGCCGTTCTTCAAGCGTGTTCACATACGCAATCGCCACCAGCAGAAACAAGAATAACTCGCCATATTCCGAAATAATTTCAACTGCATGGCTATGCACCCGGTCAGATTGCCCCGCCTGCATATAGGCCACACCAATCAGCGCCCAAATCAACCCCGCCGCAAGCAGCACCGGCTTTGATTTGCGCATCTGCAGCTTGTCTTCAAACACCACCGCAACATAGGCCACCACAAACAAGATTACCGATGTTACCCCGGCCCAATGCGTGGTCAGATCCAACGAGTTCAAGGCCGCTCTCCCGTGGTTTGCGTGCCCTAAAAGGCCGCTGCACTCTACCGATTGGCCGCCAAAAGTGAAAGCCGCACAATTTTTATCACTTGGTCAAACAGACGCCGCCCCGATCCGCCAGCCCCTTGCACAAACTGCCCCGGCCATGCGACCTTGCCCCATGCGCACTTGCATCATGCGCGCTTGCCCCATGCGCACTTACACCGTCACCGCTGTCGGAGAAGCTTCCGTGTTAACCGATCACGCCACCCCGCCACAAACGCATCTTTTGCCGCAGGTTGCACATCCGCGCAACGCAGGCATGCCGCTTGATCTGGATTGGGTGGCATCTGTGCAGGCCAACACTTCCGCCATTGAACGCCGCGCCGCCACCCTGCCGGGCCGCCGTTCTGTCAAGAAAGACTACCAAGCCGCGTGGCTGTGCAAAGCCATCAGCCTGATCGATCTTACCACCCTGTCGGGCGATGATACCGCTGGCCGCGTGCAGCGCCTGTGTGCCAAAGCGCGCCAACCCGTCAGCGCCGGGATCCTTGAAAAACTGGGCATGACCGGCCTCACCACCGGGGCGGTCTGTGTCTACCACGATATGGTGGAAACCGCGGTTCGTGCGCTGGAAGGATCAAATATCCCCGTCGCCGCCGTCTCCACCGGTTTCCCCGCTGGCCTGTCGCCGCTGCACCTGCGCTTGGCCGAAATCGGCGAAAGCGTCGCCGCCGGGGCTGCGGAGATTGACATCGTCATTTCCCGCCGCCATGTGCTGACGCAAAACTGGCAAGCGCTGTATGACGAAATGCAACAGATGCGCGCCGCTTGCGGGCCTGCCCACGTCAAAGCCATTCTTGCCACCGGCGAGCTGGGCACCCTGCGCAACGTCGCCCGCGCATCGCTGATCTGCATGATGGCCGGGGCCGATTTCATCAAAACCTCGACCGGCAAAGAACCCGTCAACGCCACCCTGCCCGTCACCCTGACCATGATCCGCGCCATCCGCGATTACCAGGATCGCACGGGAATAAAAGTCGGCTACAAACCCGCAGGCGGCATCGCCAAAGCCAAAGACGCATTGGTTTACCTGTCGATGATGAAAGATGAACTTGGCCTGCCATGGCTGCAACCCGATCTGTTCCGCTTTGGCGCATCCTCCTTGCTGGGCGATATTGAACGCCAGTTGGAACACCACCTGACCGGCCACTATTCCGCCGCCAACCGCCATGCGATGGGCTGATCCATGACGTGCAATAACCACCTCTATAGAACCATCGCCCCCCTCCCCCCGCGTGGGGGAGGGTTGGGGTGGGGGGGCAGTTCAGCGTGGGGTAGCGTCTCGCACATATCCCCCCACCCCCTACCCCTCCCCACCAAGGGGAGGGGAGCCGCCAATTCTGACAGTTTAACTCCCGACTTCGACGACAAAGGACAAAGGCCGTGACGATCAAGGAAATCTTCGACACCATGTCCTACGGCCCCGCCCCCGAATCCAGCGCCGAAGCACTGGCATGGATCGCCAAACACAAGGCCACATTCGGCCATTTCATCGACGGCTCTTTCACCGCCCCCGGTGACACCTTTGCCACATCGAACCCCGCCACCGGGGCAAAACTCGCCGATGTCACCTTGGGCACCCAAGCCCATGTTGATGCCGCCGTATCCGCCGCCCGCCGCGCGCAACCGAAATGGGCGCGTCTGACTGCACATCAGCGCGCCAAACACCTCTACGCCCTCGCCCGGATGGTCCAGAAACACTCCCGCCTGTTCGCGGTTCTGGAAACCCTCGACAATGGCAAACCCATCCGCGAGGCCCGCGATATCGACATCCCGCTCGTCGCGCGCCACTTTTACTACCATGCAGGTCTCGCCCAACTCCTCCCCTCAGAACTGCCCGACACGGCCCCGCTCGGCGTCTGCGGCGCGGTGATCCCGTGGAACTTCCCGCTCCTCATGCTGGCATGGAAAGTCGCCCCCGCGCTGGCCGCAGGCAACACTGTGGTCCTGAAACCCGCCGAATATACCCCCCTCACAGCACTCCTGTTCGCCGACCTCACCCGCGAGGCTGGCCTGCCAAAAGGTGTGCTAAACATCGTCACCGGCGATGGATCGACGGGCGAGATCATCGTCAACCACGAAGGCATCAACAAAATCGCCTTCACCGGCTCCACCGCCGTTGGCCGCAAAATCCGTGCCGCCACCGCAGGCACCGGCAAAGCCCTCACCTTGGAACTCGGCGGCAAATCCCCCTACATCGTGTTTGATGATGCCGATCTTGACAGCGCCGTCGAAGGCCTCGTTGATGCCATCTGGTTCAATCAGGGCGAGGTCTGCTGCGCCGGTTCCCGCCTTTTGGTCCAAGAAGGCATAGCGCCGCGTTTCTATGAAAAACTCAAACGCCGGATGGATGGGTTACGCATCGGCGACCCCTTGGATAAATGCATCGACGTCGGCGCAGTGGTGGACCCTGTCCAACTGGCCAACATCACCGCCCTGATCCAAGCCAACCCCGAAGGCGACCATTACACCGCCGCCACCCCGCTGCCAGCGGGCTGCTACTACCCCCCCACCCTGATCACCGGGCTCGGCTCCGCCTCCACCCTGATGCAGGAAGAAATCTTTGGCCCGGTCCTCGTCTCCATGACCTTCCGCACGCCGACCGAGGCGGTGGAATTGGCCAACAACACCCGCTACGGCCTTGCCGCCACGGTGTGGACAGAAAACATCAACCTCGCGTTGGACGTTGCCCCCAAAATCAAATCCGGCGTGGTCTGGGTCAACGCCACCAACCTGTTCGACGCCGCCGCAGGCTTTGGCGGCGTGCGCGAATCCGGCTTCGGGCGCGAAGGCGGCTGGGAAGGCTTGGCTGCCTACCTGAAACCCGCCGCCACCGCGAAACCCCTTAAACCCATCACCGCCTTCACCGAACCCGCGACCCCTGAAACCTCCGGTCTCGACCGCACCGCCAAGCTGTTCATCGGCGGCAAACAAGCGCGCCCCGATGGCGGCTATTCCCGCGCCGTCTGGTCCGCCAAGGGCAAACTTCTGGGCCACACGGGGCTAGGCAACCGCAAAGACATCCGCAACGCGGTCGAGGCCGCCCATGCCGCCAAAGGCTGGGCCAAAACCACCGCCCACGCCCGCGCGCAAATCCTTTACTACATTGCCGAAAACCTCTCCGCCCGCGCCCGCGAATTCGCCCAGCGCCTCCAGGACCTTACCGGAAAACCGGGGCACGACGAAGTTGAGGCCGCAATTTCCCGCCTTTTCACCTATGCCGCCTGGGCCGACAAATTCGACGGTGCCGCCAAATCCGTCCCCATCCGTGGCGTGGCGCTTGCGATGAACGAACCTTGCGGCGTCATCGGTGCAATCTGCTCCGACGATGCCCCGCTTCTCGGCCTCATCTCGCTGATGGCCCCCGCCATCGCCATGGGCAACACCTGCGTCTTGGTGCCATCCGACCCATTCCCGCTGGCCGCCACCGATTTCTACCAAGTCTTGGAAACCTCCGACCTTCCAGCTGGAGTGGTCAATATCGTCACCGGCCCCCACGCTGATCTCGCCAAACCCCTCGCAGGCCATATGGATGTGGATAGCGTCTGGTGCTTCAGCTCCACCAACCTATCCGCCACAATCGAGCGCGAAGCCGCCAGCAACATCAAGCGCACATGGGTGAACCACGGCAAAGCCCGCGATTGGTTTGGCCCCACAGGCGAAGGCCAACCCTTCCTGCGCCAAGCGACCGAAGTAAAAACCATCTGGATCCCCTACGGCGAATGACCCATTTCAGTTCGGCCCAAATATCCCCGCCGGAGGCCATGCATTTGACGAAGGCATAAGCCTGTCCAACCCGCCCCCGAATTTTTTCTCAAAAATTCGTCCTGGAATTCCCCTTATAAATCTATGCTCGCCCAGACACTGACGACAGCGCCACCGGATCAATCCCCATGCTGCGCAGCGCGCCAGACCACTTTCCGCCGTCATCGGCTGAAAATATCAACTCGGCAGACGCTTCCGCGGTCAGCCAATCATTGCGGCCAATCTCTGCCTCCAACTGCCCCGGCCCCCAGCCAGAATAGCCCAGCGCCAACAGCGCCGACTGAGGCCCCGCCCCGTTCGCTAAAGCCTCCAGTATATCCAAAGTTGCGGTCATACCGTAAAGCCCCGCAATTTGCATCGTGGCGCGTCCCGCCTGCCAATCGCGCGAATGCAGCACAAACCCGCGCGACCGTTCCACCGGCCCACCCTGATGCACCCGTATCTCGCGCCCGGCATTCCGCTTCGGACCAACCTCGCCCTTGGGAATGGATAGTTGGTCAATCAAACTGTCAAAGCTCAGATCCGGCACTGGCTTGTTGATGATCAATCCCATCGCGCCATCGCCCGAATGTGCACAGACAAGAATAACCGAATGGTCAAACCGGGCATCCGCCAACCCCGGCATTGCAATCAATATTTGTCCACCAAGATCCATTGCATCACCCGTGCCGCATGTCCCACGCACAACATGCGCAATCTGGGGGCCCGTCTCAAGCGTTGACTGCTTTGGTAAACTGTTTGTCGCCGGAAAGTGACTTTTCCAATTGCACCGCCGCGTCTAAGATGGCGGAATGATCAGAGCCGCCTTTATCACATGCGTGACTGTGCTTGTCACATGCCTGACTGTGCTTGCCGCGCCCGGTTTTGCGCAAACCGGCCAGCAGAACGAAATGCTTGATGCCGTCCTGCTGCCCGGTTGGCAAACAGAATCAGGCAGCCACATGGCGGGCTTGCAGTTGACCCTTGCCCCGGGTTGGAAAACCTATTGGCGCAGCCCCGGCGAGGCGGGCATCCCCCCGCTTTTCAACTGGTCCGGGTCGCAAAACCTGAAATCCGTGCGCGTGCATTGGCCGACCCCAGCCGTGTTCCAGACCAACGGCATCCAATCCATCGGATATCATGACGCTGTCACCCTGCCGCTTGAAGTCACCGCCCTTGATCCCACAAAACCCGTGCGCTTGCATGCATCGGTCGAGCTTGGCATTTGTAAAGACATCTGCTTGCCCGCCTCGATCGATCTGACCGCAGATTTGAACGGGCCGGGCGCACCCGATGCCAGCATCCAAAAAGCGCTCGCCGCCCAACCCAAAGAGGCTGCAACTTCGGGCCTCGCGTCGGTTGCCTGCGCCGTAGGCCCCATTGCAGACGGCATGCAGATCACCGCTACTTTGCAGATGCCCCCGCTTGGCCCAACCGAAACCGTCGCGTTTGAGACCGGTCAGCCCGATATCTGGGTGGCGGAGGCTAAAACCATCCGCGAAGGTGGCACGCTTATCTCAATCACCGATATGGTCGGGCCGACCGGTACGCCCTTTGCGCTGGACCGTTCAAAGATCAAACTCACCATTTTAGCAGGCAATGCCGCAGTCGAGATTAACGGCTGCCCCGCGTCGTAAAG
Organism: Pseudorhodobacter sp.; assembly: GCA_043721855.1. Lineage (GTDB taxonomy): Bacteria > Pseudomonadota > Alphaproteobacteria > Rhodobacterales > Rhodobacteraceae > JACMNW01. The sequence goes on along the minus strand of JAYSPY010000129.1, from coordinate 71,789 downwards.
ACCGGGTCACTTGCGCCGTTTATGCTCTTCCAGCCGTGGCATGATTTCCACAAAATTGCAGGGCCTGTGGCGATAATCGAATTGACGCACCAAAATCTCATCCCATGCATCGCGGCAGGCGCCGGGGCTACCGGGCAGCGCAAACAGATACGTGCCCCCCGCCACACCGCCGCACGCCCGGCTTTGCACGGCTGAGGTGCCAATTTTCTGCATCGAGACTATCGTGAAGACCGTCCCAAACGCCTCGATTTCCTTCTCATAGACATCGCGGTGCGCTTCCACCGTCACATCGCGCCCGGTCAGGCCCGTGCCGCCCGTGGTCAGGATCACATCCACGCCAGCATCGGAAATCCAAGCCCGAAGCTGCGCCGCAATCACCCCCCGGTCATCACGCACGATGCCCCGCGCGGCCAACAGATGCCCGGCCCCGGTCAACCGATCAACCAGCGTATCGCCAGACTTGTCATCTACAGGCGACCGCGTGTCCGATACCGTCAGCACAGCAATCCGCACTGGAATGAATTCCGCAGTCTCATCTATCCGGCTCACGCCATCACCCCCGCTGCATAACGGCAAGTCGTACCGCCAACGCCGCAAATATACCGCCACTGGCCAACCCCAGCCCCCGCGCCAACCGAGGCGACCGCACCATCTTGCTGCCAAGCCCACCCGCGAACACGCCCACAAGCCCGTTGATCACCAGCCCGCCCACGCACAAAACTGCGCCAAACACCAAAAACTGCGCCAGCACTGGCCCACGCGCGGGGTCTACAAACTGCGGAATAAACGCCAGCACAAACAGAATGACCTTCGGATTGGTCAAACTGACCACCAAAGCCTGCCAAAACGCCCGCCCCGGCCTGACCTGCACGCCATCCGCCGCCAACCCCTGCCCTGTGAATGCCCCCCAAGCCAACCACAGCAAGTATCCAACCCCAACCCAGCGGATTGCATCAAACAGCCACGGATAGTGCGCCACCAGCGCGCCCAACCCAAGGCCTGCCACCGTCACATGTACCAACCCGCCCAGCACAATCCCCAGATCCGCTGCAATCGCCGCCCGCCAGCCGCCCCGCATCCCTTGCCCCAAGCAAAACATCATATCCGCCCCCGGCGTCAGGTTCAGCGCAAGTGCCGCCGGAATGAACGTCAGCAACGTGACCATATCCACCGGAAAAGTCATGCCAACCTGGCTTTCCCAAGTCTTTCTCGCAAAGCCAGCAAATCCGCCCAGGCCTCACGTTTCGCAATCGGGTTGCGCAACAGATAGGCCGGATGCGCCATTGGCAGCACCGGCTTGCCCAGCGCCTCTGCCCACGCCCCGCGCAGTTTCAATATCCCGCGCTGGCCAAGTATCGCCTGACAGGGCGTATTCCCCATCAAAACAATCACATCCGGGTTCACCAGCGCAATATGGCGCTGCACAAACGGCCGCATCATGGCGATTTCACCCAGCGACGGATCGCGGTTCTGCGGTGGCCGCCACGGCATCACATTGGTAATATACACCGCTTCCGCCGGATCATCCGCCCCGCGCGATAACCCAATGGCTGCAAACATCCGGTCCAGCAACTGCCCCGCAGCCCCCACGAACGGCCGCCCCTCGCGGTCTTCCTCTGATCCCGGCGCTTCGCCCAAAATCAACACCCGTGCGCCCGGATTTCCATCGCCAAACACCAGTGATCGCGCACCCTGCTTGATTTCGCAATGTGGATACGCCGCCAGTGCCGCGCGCAATTCCTCCAACGTCGCCGCCCCACTCGCAGCCGCCTGCGCCGCCGCAACCGCCACCTCGCCGGATGCCACCACAGGGGCCGCCATCACAACAGGCCCAGCCTTCACAGCCACCGCCTGCACCTCAACTTGGGCCGCCGCCGCCTCAACCAAGTCATACCGATTGACGGGCGCGTCCAGGGTCACATCGCCAACCCCCAGATCAACCTGCCACGCCAACGCCGCCAGCGCCGCATGCCAACCCTCAGGTGCCTCATATGCCGGATCGATTCCCATAACGCGACGCTATTCCCCCCAAGGCCGCCAAACAACCCGGCTTGCCCCATTGCCCCCGGCTTTCTATAAGCTCCCCAACCTAGTGCCACCCGGAGCCGCCCATGACCTTCCGCGCCCGTCATCTTCTTGGCATCGAACACCTCGCCCCCGACGAAATTCGCACCATTCTTGATCTGTCCGACAAATACGTCGATCTGAACCGCCGCACCGTCAAACAGGCCGATGTGCTGGGCGGCATGACGCAGATCAACATGTTCTTCGAATCCTCCACCCGCACGCAGGCGAGTTTCGAGCTTGCCGGTAAACGCCTTGGCGCCGATGTGATGAACATGTCCGTCGCCCATTCAAGCGTCAAAAAGGGCGAAACCCTGATTGACACCGCGCTGACCCTGAACGCCATGCACCCTGACCTGCTGGTCGTGCGCCACCCGTCGTCGGGTGCGGTCAACCTGCTGGCCAGCAAGGTCAACTGCGCCGTCCTGAATGCAGGTGACGGTCGCCACGAACACCCGACCCAAGCCCTGCTGGATGCCCTGACCATCCGCCGCGCCAAGGGCCGTATTCAGCGCCTGACCGTGGCCATCTGCGGCGACATCGCCCATTCCCGCGTGGCGCGCAGTAACCTGATCCTGCTTGGAAAAATGGAAAACCGCATCCGCCTGATCGGCCCGCCCACCCTGATGCCCGCAGGCGTGAACGAATTCGGCTGCGAAGTGTTTGACGACATGCGCGCAGGGCTAGAAGGGGCCGACGTCGTGATGATGCTGCGCCTGCAACGGGAACGGATGGACGGCGGCTTTATCCCCAGTTTGCGCGAATACTACCACCGCTACGGCCTCGATGCCGAGAAACTCGCCCACGCCAAACCCGACGCCATCGTCATGCACCCGGGGCCAATGAACCGGGGGGTGGAGATCGACGGCGATCTGGCGGACGACATCAATCGTTCTGTCATTCAGGATCAGGTCGAAATGGGCGTGGCGGTGCGCATGGCCTGCATGGACCTGCTGGCCCGGAACCTGCGGGCGGAACGTGGGGCCAAGGCGGTGGGGGTGATGGTGTGATAGATTTGATGACAGGACTGGCTGCGATCAAGCAAACCTTAGACATCACCAAGGAACTGCGAAGCATCGACGAAAAGATCAACGTCGCCGAATTTAAGTTACGTTTGGCCGACTTAGTTGAACGGTTACTCGAAGCGCGTGAAGCTTTGCACGATGCAAAGGAGCGAGAGCGAGACCTTCAACAGCAGATCGATCGGCTAACCGAAAAACTGGCCCAAAAGGCAAAAATGAAAGATGTAGGCGGACTCCTCTACGAATTGGATGATGATGGTACAAATGTCGGCGAGCCCTTTTGCAATCAATGCTATGTCAAAGAAGATAAGCGCTATCGACTAGTATACGGTCCTTATGCAGGCGGTTCGCATCTCTGCAACAATTGCCGTGGTGTTTTCGGGAAGGGCGGTCGGTTCAGCTCTTAGAGGTGCGCTTAAATCAAGCCAAGAAATTTGGCGCTTCCCCATGACTTTCCATCTTACCAAAGTCCGCTTCAACGTCCCCAATACCAGCACGGAAACCCCATGACCCCCACTCCCCGCCCCCCCAAAAAACCGATGTCCGATGCCCGCATCGGCGGCATGGTCGCCACCGTCGTTCTGATCCTGCTGTTCATCTTCGTCGGCGTTTTCGTCTGGATGGGGAGTTGAACATGGCCCGCTCCGTAGGGTGTGCATTCATTGCGCACCGCAACGCAAACCGCCCGCACTACCGCCAGCAATGGTGCGCAATAAATGCACACCCTACGAACCCTATGACACGCGCGCCAAGGACCATCCGATGATCCACTTCACCAACGCCCGCCTGATCAACCCCGAAACCCTGACCGATGATCCCGGCTCCCTCACCATCAACGGCGACACAATCCACGCCCTCGGCACCGCCGCCCCCAAAGGCGCGCAAATCATCGACTGCCACGGCCTCTGCCTCGCCCCTGGCATCGTCGATATCGGCGTCAAGATCGGCGAACCCGGTGATCGGCACAAGGAATCCTTCCGCTCCGCCAGCCTCGCCGCTGCCGCTGGCGGTGTCACCACCATCATCGCCCGCGCCGATACTGACCCCGCGATTGACAGCCCCGAGGTGCTGGAATTCGTCACCAGACGCGCCGCCGAATACCCCGTCCGCATCCACCACATGGCTGCCCTCACCAAGGGTCGCAAGGGCCAGGAGATGACCGAAATCGGCTTCCTTTTGGATGCAGGCGCAATCGCCTTCAGCGACGGCGATCATGTCGTGACCGATACCAAGGTTCTGTCGCGCGCCCTCACCTACGCCCGCAGCCTTGGCGCGCTGATCATCGGCCATCCGCAAGACCCCGGCCTCAGCCATGGCGCGGCTGTCACCTCCGGCAAATTCGCCTCGCTTTACGGCCTGCCCGGCGTGTCGCCGATGGCTGAACGCCTTGGCCTCGACCGCGATCTTGGGCTGGTGGAAATGACCGGGGCCAGATACCACGCCGACCAGATCACCACCGCCCGCAGTCTGCCCGCCCTTGCCCGCGCCAAACGCAACGGCCTTGATGTCACCGCAGGCATCTCGATCCACCACCTGACGCTGAACGAATTGGACGTCGGCGATTACCGCACCTTTTTCAAAGTCAAACCGCCGCTGCGGTCCGAGGATGACCGCCTTGCCATGGTGCAGGCCGTTGCTGATGGCCTGATCGATATCATCAGTTCCATGCACACCCCGCAGGATGAGGAATCCAAACGCCTGCCGTTTGAAGAAGCCGCCGCCGGGGCCGTGGCGTTGGAGACGTTCCTTCCCGCCGCCATGCGCCTTTTCCACGCGGGTGCCATCACCCTGCCGCAACTGTTCCGCGCCATGGCCCTTAACCCCGCCAAACGCCTGAACTTGCCGCAAGGCCGCCTTACCCCCGGCGCGCCTGCAGACCTCGTGCTGTTCGACCCCAACGCGCCGTTCCTGCTGGACCGCGCCAAATTGCAGTCAAAATCCAAGAACACCCCATTTGACGGCCAGCGGATGGAGGGTAAGGTGCGCGCCACCTACGTCGCTGGCACACAGATTTTCAAAGCGGACTGACCATGCCCCAAATCACCACCGATCCCGTGATGCTGGCCCTTGTGGCAATCCTCGCCTACCTTCTCGGCTCCATCCCCTTCGGCATCGTCATCACGCGGGCGTTCAGACTCGGCGATCTTCGCACAATCGGCTCTGGCAACATCGGGGCCACCAACGTCTTGCGCACGGGAAACAAGCCCGCAGCCGCCGCCACGCTGATCCTTGACGCGGCAAAAGGCGGCATCGCCGTCCTCATCGCGCGCTACATCTTCGGCGAAGACGCCGCCCAACTGGCTGGTCTTGCCGCTTTCCTAGGCCACCTGTTCCCCATCTGGCTTGGCTTCAAGGGCGGCAAGGGCGTCGCCACTTTCCTTGGCATCCTTCTGGCACTCGCATGGCCGGTCGGCCTTGCGGCCTGCGCCACCTGGGCCGCCGCTGCTGCCATCACCCGCATATCCTCCGCCGCAGCCCTTTGCGCAGCTGGCCTGTCGCCAATCTGGCTGTTTGTCTTTGACCACGGCCGCATGCTGGTCTTGGTGTTTATCCTGACGGTCCTCGTCTATATCCGCCACGCCGCCAACATCGCCCGCATCAAGGCGGGAACCGAACCCAGGATCGGTGCGAAAAAGACCTGATCAATCAAACTATTTGTTCGCGAGCTTTTCCAAAGCCTCTGCACTACGTTTTGTATTCTGGTATATCCCAATGCCCATATACAAAAAGCCTCCGAGGAAAATTACATAAAGCCCGCCACCAATAAGGATGGCGATTGCCGCGCCGGGTCCGTGCATTTGTCCCGGACCTATTCCACCGCCGCCGCCAAAAGCCGCCATACCTGCAAAAATCAGAACACCAAGCCCCATCACAACCACGATGATACCGACCAAAACTTCAAGACTGTTGATGAAAAAATCGCGCATTTCCGCCCCTCGATTGTTGCAGGCCGCTATTGACCGCATGGTTGTCAGGGTGATGCGGAAATCAGTTTACGTCAATAATCACAAACTCGACGCCTCATAAATCCGGCTTAGATCGCCGCTCCATTCACCGTGGTAAGCAGCCAACCACCTGTCCGCCTGCGTTACCCCCGATTTCACCGACTGCACAATAGGCGCAAGAAACTGTTCCTCGCCAAGCCCCCGCGCCATCAACCCGGCATGTGAAAGCCCCACCGCCGCCCGCGCCAGATCCATGATCTTCACGCCGCCGGCATGACCCTGCAAAGCACTTACAGACGCCGCCACCCGCAGACCCTCACGGGTTTCCGCATCAATCCCCTTGACCAGATCCCACGCCGCATCCAGCGCGGATGTGTCATACATCAGCCCCACCCAAAACGCCGGCAGCGCCACGATATGGGGCAAATCCCCACAATCCGCCCCGCGCATTTCGATGAATTTCTTCACCCGCGCCTCGGGGAACACGGTCGTCATATGATCCGCCCAATCGCTTAGCGTTGGCTTTTCACCCGGCAAAGCAGGCAACTCACCCGCCAGAAAATCCCGGAAACTTTGCCCTAACGCATTGATATACTTGCCATCCCGGTAAACAAAATACATCGGCACATCCAGCACCCAATCGACATAGGCCTGAAACCCCATGCCTTCATCAAACGCAAACGGCAACATCCCCGTGCGGCTGTTATCCAAGCCCCGCCAAATCCGCGACCGCCAGGATTTATGCCCGTTCAACTTGCCATCAAAGAACGGCGATGATGCAAACAGCGCCGTCGCCACCGGCTGCAACGCAATCGCCACCCGCAGCTTTTTCACCATGTCCGCCTCGGATGCGTAATCGAGATTTACCTGCGTCGTGCAGGTGCGGTACATCATCTGGGTGCCGTGCGTGCCGACCTGCCCCATGTAGTCGGTCATCAACCGATAACGCCCCTTCGGCATCACCGGCATCTGCGCCTCTGACCACGCGGGAGCCGCCCCGATCCCCATAAACCGAATGCCCAGAGGCGTGGCCAATTCGGCCACTTCCGCCAGATGTAACCGCGTCTCCGCATCCGTTTCGTGTAATGTTGCCACCGCCGCACCGGACAATTCAAACTGCCCGCCCGGTTCAAGCGAAATATTCGCCCCAGCCTTCGTCATGCCAATGATATTTTCGCGCTCATACACCGGCTGCCAACCAAAGCGCGCCTCCAGCCCCGCAAACAGCGCAGAGATGGACCGATCCCCGGCATAGGGCAGCGGCAGATGACTGTCCGTCAGCCAGCCAAATTTCTCATGCTCGGTGCCAATGCGCCAATCGGCAGCAGGTTTGTTCCCCGCTTCCATATATTCGGCCAGCTGAGCCACGCTTTCAATCAAACCACCACCGGATTGAGGAATAGACATTTAGGCGCTCCGATTTCATCAGCATTCACGGCGAACACAGGTGTCGCGCTTGGCGGGTCAAGTCAAGGCCACCCGCGCAGATCGCCGCCAGATCACACGACTATCACTGACCTTTGCCGCAGACCCATCTTTGGCAAATGCGCTGGGTTCCAACGCCGCCACCAGCGCCCCTGCATCCATGCCGGGCAAGCTGGCAAAGGCATCAAACAACCGCTCTGCCCCCTGCGCATCCACCGGCACCAACAGGGCCTGCCCATCGGCTTGCTTCAGCCGCCACATCCGCCGCCCGCCAATCGTCAAAAACCGCAATTCCACCAGATCCGGCAGGCCGATAAATCCGCCAACATCTGGCCCAAGATAGCCCACCTGCCCCTCGTCCACCTCGACCATACCGGGTGCCGCGACCTTTTGCGCAAAGCGCAACCGGCGCAGCGCATGCAGCCCCCAAGCAGCCCCTATACCCGCAACACCAAGCCCTGAAGGCACCAAAAGATACCCCCCCAGCCATACAAACCACAGCCCAAGCGCCACCACACAAAGCGCCGCAATCGCCTCGCGCCCGCGCCAGATGGCGGCTGTCACTTCGGGTCGGACCAAATTCACGCCCAATCCCCCAAAGCCGCTTGCCACAGCGTCAACGCCGCCACCGCCGCCGTATCCGCCCGCAAAATCCGCGGGCCCAGCGATATCGGCACCACGCACGCCATTGCGCGCAACCGGTCCTGTTCCTGCATTGAAAACCCGCCCTCCGGCCCAATCAGGATCGCCCAGGCAGCGCCACGCCCAGCGATGCGGCCCGTCAGGGCGCAAGAGCCTGCGACCAATCCCTCATCGCACCACAAAATCCGCCGCGCGCTATCCCAACCTGCCAAAACCCGCTCCAGCCCCGCCAATTCCGCCACCTGCGGCACCACGGTGGCCCCGCATTGCTCGGCCGCCTCCATCGCATGGGCTTGCAATTTGTCCTGCCTGATCCTGTCCGCATGGGTGTGCTGGGTCTGCACGGGCAAAATCCGCGCCACACCCATCTCCACCGCCTTTTCCACAATAAAATCCGTGCGCGCCTTTTTGATGGGCGCAAACATCAGCCACAGATCGGGCGGCAACTGCAACGGCTTGGTCTGCACGCTGCACACCAGACTACCGCCGCGCTTGCCCGCCTCGGCCACATCAGCGCGCCATTCGCCGCTGCGCCCGTTGAACAGCAACACCGCCGCCCCCACCCCCAGCCGCATCACCCCGAAAAGGTAATGCGCCTGACCTTCCGTCAGCGGAACAGGTTGCCCCGCACCAAGCGCGTGCTCTACAAACAGTCTTATCTTTGCATCAGCCATGGATCGGAACTTATGCACCAACCTCCCCGAACGCCAGAGGCAGCACCGCTTGATATGCGCGATATCCCGGTATTCGACGCGCCTGCGCAAAACTGGGTTGACCGATTTGCACCTGCCGCTACCCGCCCCTACCTGCGCCTGTCACGCGCAGACCGCCCCATCGGCACCTGGCTTTTGCTGATCCCCTGCTTCTGGGGCCTCGCACTTGCCATAGCCGCCGATCCGCATGGCTTCAAACTTTGGGATACGTGGATAGCACTTGGCTGCGCGCTTGGGGCGTTCTTGATGCGCGGGGCGGGCTGCACGTGGAATGACCTCACCGACCGCCATATCGACGCTAGCGTTGCCCGCACCAAAAGCAGACCCCTGCCGTCCGGCCAAGTGACCCCGAAACAAGCCGCCATCTGGATGATTGCCCAAGCCCTTGTCGCCGCCGCCATTCTTTTCACTTACAACGGCATGGCTGTGATCCTTGGCATCGCCTCGCTGGGGCTTGTTGCCGTCTACCCCTTTGCCAAACGCTTCACATGGTGGCCCCAAGTTTTTTTAGGCCTCGCCTTCAATTGGGGTGCGCTTTTTGCATGGACCGCACATTCCGGCAGCCTCGCCCTGCCTGCCGTGCTGTTATACGCTTCGGGCATCGCCTGGACGCTGTTTTACGACACAATCTATGCTTACCAGGATGTGGATGATGATGCGCTGATTGGCGTCAAATCCACCGCAAGACTGTTTGGTGATCATGCCCGGCCATGGCTGCGCGGCTTTGCCTTGCTGAGCATTCTGGGGCTGACCATGGCGATTCTGCTGGCACTGCTTGACCATGCATCCGCCATTGAACTGGTTCTGGCGCTTTGCGGGGTCTGGGCATTTGGCGGTCATCTTTTGTGGCAAATGGCGCGGCTTGATACCAATAACCCCGCGAATTGCTTGGCAATCTTCCGCTCCAACCGCAATGCGGGCCTGATCCCTGCGCTGTTTCTTGCCGCTGCCGCGCTTGCATAGCGGCAGTTGCGATTGATCCCGCGCGTCATTGCGCCTAAACACCATCACTGTGTTTTGTGCCAGCCTTGCTTGAAGTTCAGTCCCCTTCAGCCCAAACCACAGTAACCCATGCCTAAGGCCCGCCCGATATGCGCCTGACCCATAACACCATCGCCATGGCTGCCTTTACGGGCGCGCTTTTGTTGTCGCTGCTGGCCGCGTATCTGATGGCGCTGGTCATTGAAAACCGCTCGGCTGCGGCGGTCAATTCCGCGTTGATGGCCGAAGGTATCACCTGGGCCACAGCGGCGTCGGATGGCCTGCAAGTTGTGCTGGATGGCACCGCGCCGAATGAGGCCACGCGCTTTCGCGCCGTCAACCTGGCAGGGTCGGTGATAGATGCCTCCCGCGTGCGGGACCGTCTTGAGGTGACGCTTGCCAGCGCCGCGGTTGCCCCGCGTTTTTCGGTTGAAATGCTGCGCAATGATGATGGCATCCAACTGATCGGCCTTGTGCCGACCTCCGATGTGGACGGCACTGGTGAAGCCGCCATTGCCGCGGCTGTCGCCGCCATCACGCCCGATACTGCTGTTGCCGATATGCTGGAAACCGCCGCTTATCCTGCCCCGGAAGGCTGGCAAGATGCCGTCGATTTCGGTGTCTCTGCGCTTAAAATGCTGCCCCGCGCCAAAATATCGGTCGCTTCGGGCAGCGTCGCGGTTACGGCCATCTCGGGGTCAGAGGCGGAAAAGAAACGGCTGGAGGCCGACCTTTCCCGCCTGATACCAGACGGGTTAAGCGTCGACCTTGCCATTTCCGCCCCGCGCCCGGTGCTGACCCCGTTCACCCTGCGCTATGTGATGGATGATCAGGGTGGCCGCTTTGACGCCTGCTCTGCCGATACCGAACGCAGCAAAAACCGCATCCTCGCCGCCGCCCGCAACGCAGGGTCAACCGCTGCCGCCAATTGCACCATTGGCCTTGGTGTGCCCACCCCCAAATGGGCAGAGGCGGTGGAGGCGGGCCTGACCGCGATCAAAGCAATAGGGGCTGGCACCATCACCTTTTCCGATGCAGATGTCACCCTGCTTGCCGACCCGACCACCGATCAGGCCACCTTTGACCGTGCCATTGGCGAACTGCAAACCGCCCTGCCAGACGTGTTTTCCCTTGACGCCACCTTGCCAAAACCCACCACTGCTGCCGCTGCCGGCCCGGCCGAATTCACCGCCACGTTGACCGAAGACGGTAAAGTGGATCTGCGCGGACGCTTGACCGACGCCACCCTGCGCGCGGCGGTTGATGCGTTTGCCCGCGCCAGTTTCGGCTCTGACAACGTCTATATCGGCACACGGCTGGACCCCGCCTTGCCCGACGGCTGGCCAATGCGGGTTTTGGCCGGATTGCAAGCAATGTCGAATTTGAACAGCGGCAGTCTGATGGTGCGCGCCGACACGGTCGAGGTTAAGGGCAAAACCGGCTCACAAGGGGCCAAAGCCCGCATTGCGCAGATTCTGTCAGCCAAACTGGGCAAAGGCAAAACCTACAAGGTTGATGTGACCTATCTCGAAGCGCTTGATCCCGCCGCCGCCCTGCCCACGCCTGACGAATGCCGCCTGCGGATCGAGGCGGCAGCCAGTGTGCAGAAAATCGCCTTTACCCCGGGTTCCGCTGATCTGACCAAGGGCGCACGCGGCACCGTTGATGCGCTGGTGGCCGTGCTCATCAACTGCCCCAATATGCGCGTCGAAATCGCAGGCTATACCGACAGTCAGGGCAGCGAAGAGGGCAACCGCAAGCTTAGCCAATCGCGTGCCGAAACAGTGCTGAACGCCCTCAAGGGCCGCCGCGTTGCCGTCGACGGCTTTACCGCTGTCGGCTACGGCGAGGCGAACCCGATTGCCGATAACGTCGCCGAAGATGGGCGCGAAGCCAATCGCCGGATAGAATTCAAATTCCTCGATCTGCCATCTGAAGATACTGTTACAATAGAAACCGACCCCGCTGCCGCCGATGGTGCCGATCATGCCGAAGCGGCTGCCGCCGTTGGTGCGGACGCGGCAGTTGTCGATAACAGCCCGTCCCTCGCGCCTGTCAAATCCACTCTCCGCCCCAAAACCCGCCCCAAAACCCGCCCATGAAACTTCTGATCCCAAACCGCGCATAGGCCTTTAATGAACCGTTCCGAATTCGTCATAGCCACCGCAATCATCTTGTTCGCCGCCTTCGCAATGGGCTGGTTTGCGTATTGGGCGCTGCACCGTTTCACCCGCGTCACGGGCGGCGACATGGGCGAGTTGGATAAAATGGCGCAATCCCTGCACGAAGCCGAAGAAACCCGCGATCAGGCGATCATTTATCTGGAACAGCGCGAGGCAGAACTGTCCAATCACATCACCCAGACCGAGGCGGAACTGCGCGCCGCGATGGACGGCCTGCGCGATGCCCGCCGCGAAGCCGAAGAAATGCGCACATATATTGAGCGGATGAACAATCAATCCTGACCCGCCGTTTGGCCGAACGGGCCGAGAAACTTTCGCGCAGTAAGTTTTCCTGCCCCACCCCACCGCTTTGCTACACCCCGTCCAGACACACCGCCAGCAGCGCGGACGCGGGGTCTGCCAAATCATCAATCACATCAAAATGATGCTTGCCCGCTGCCACCGTCCAATCGCAATTCCAATGCTCTGACAACGTCCGCGCCTGCCACAAAAACGCTGGCCGCTCGGCCCCGCCCACCCAGACATGCGCTGACGTGCCCTTGCGCAACGCCAACCGCGCCGGGCTTTGCGATGCCGCCTCAGCTTGCGTGATTCCCAGCTTTTCGTTCATCGCTGTCTGCATAAGCGGGCCCAGTTCTGCCACCGGCGATATCGGCACTACCCGCGCCAGATGGCTGTTCAATGGCGCGCCTTCGCACCCCATCCGGGCCGATAAATGCCCGCCCGCCGAATGCCCTGTGACCACCACCGGGCCCGCGACCAGTGCCGACGCCGCATCCACACTGCGGCCAATTTCAGCTGTTATATCCGAAATCCGCGCCTCTGGGGCCAGCGTGTAGGACGGCATCGCACAGGCCCAGCCGCGCCCCAGTGCCCCCGCCGCCAGATGCGACCACTTTTCCCGCCCAAACGCCAACCAATAGCCGCCATGCACATAGATCATCAGACCTTTCGGCACACACTCGGGCAGGAACAAATCAAACTTCTGCCGCGCGGCCGTGCCATAAACCATCCCCAACCGCGCCCGCGCGCCAAGGCTCGCGCGAAAATTCTGCGCGGCCGCATCCCACTTTGGCGGATAGGTTTCCGCCGCCGCAATAAACGCCCCATTGGCATAGGCGCGGTCCATATCCATTCGACATTCCCTTTTCACGCAAGCAATGATAGCGCTATCATTGCTGGACAATCCCCGTTCTACATTGCATTGGATATGCGTCCATGAAAAGGGAATGCTCCGATGCTTGATGCCGCCACAGACCTGCGTTCACTTCTGAAAGACCCCGGTCTTTTGCCCAACAAGGCCTATGTCGCGGGGCAATGGGTTGATGCCGCAGATGGTGCTACCTTTGCTGTTACCAACCCGGCGCGCGGCGATATCATCGCCACTGTGCCGGACCTGACCCGCGCCGACGCCGCCCGCGCCATTGCCGCCGCCGATGTGGCCCGCCGCGAATGGGCCGCCCGCACTGGCAAAGCCCGCGCCGCAGTCATGCGCAAATGGTTTGATCTGTGCATGGCAGCACAGGCCGATCTTGCCACCATCCTGACCGCTGAGATGGGCAAACCCGTGGCCGAGGCGATGGGCGAGATTGCCTATGGTTCTGCCTACATCGAATGGTTCGGCGAAGAGGCCAAACGCACTTACGGCGAAATCATTCCCGGCCACATGCCCGACAAACGCATTTCCGTCATCAAACAACCCATCGGCGTTTGCGCGTCCATCACGCCGTGGAATTTCCCCAACGCCATGTTGGCGCGCAAAGTGGCCCCGGCCTTGGCGGCTGGTTGTGGCTTTGTCGCCCGCCCGGCGGCAGAAACCCCGCTGTCTGCCATCGCTTTGGCAGTTCTGGCAGAACGCGCAGGTATTCCCGCTGGGCTGTTTTCCGTCATCACATCGAAACGGTCGTCCGAGATTGGCAAGGAGTTTTGCGAAAACCCCGCCATTCGTAAACTGACCTTCACCGGATCCACCGAAGTGGGCCGCATCCTGCTGAAGCAAGCTGCTGACCAAGTGCTGAAATGCTCGATGGAACTGGGCGGCAACGCCCCCTTCATTGTGTTCGACGACGCCGATCTTGATGCGGCGGTTGAAGGCGCGATGATTTCCAAATTCCGCAACAACGGCCAGACGTGTGTTTGCGCCAACCGGATTTATGTGCAGGCCGGGGTCTATGACGCTTTTGCCACCAAACTTGCCGCCGCTGTGGGCAAACTGACCATCGGTGACGGCCTGACCGCTGGCACCACCACCGGCCCGCTGATCAATATGGATGCCGTGGAAAAGGTTGAAGAACACATTGCCGATGTCATCAAAGGCGGCGGCAAAATCGTCACCGGCGGCAAACGCCACGCGCTTGGCGGCACCTTCTTTGAACCGACCGTCGTCACCGGCGTCACGCCGCAAATGCTGGTCGCCAACGAAGAAACCTTCGGCCCGCTGGCGCCCCTGTTCAAATTCGACACCGAAGAAGAGGTGATCAAACGCGCCAATGACACCATTTTTGGCCTCGCCTCCTACTTCTACGCCCGCGACATCGGCCGCATCACCCGCGTGCAGGAACAGCTTGAATACGGCATGGTCGGCGTCAACACCGGTGTGATTTCCAACGAAATGGCCCCTTTCGGCGGCGTCAAGCAATCAGGCCTTGGCCGCGAAGGCAGCCGCCACGGCATCGACGATTACATGGAACTGAAATATATCTGCCTGTCGATCTGACACCTTTCAAAGGCCATTGAAAAGGACAACCCCATGCCCAACGACACCGCCTATATTCCGCCAAAAGTCTGGGCATGGGAAAAAGAAAATGGCGGCAAATTCGCCACCATCAACCGCCCCATCGCCGGGGCCACGCATGAAAAACCGGTTTCCATCGGGCAGCACCCGCTGCAGCTGTATTCGCTGGCAACACCAAACGGCGTCAAGGTCACTGTGATGCTGGAAGAGCTGCTTGCCTTGGGCCATGCCGGTGCGGAATATGACGCGTGGCTGATCGACATTGGCAAAGGCGATCAGTTCGGTTCCGGCTTTGTTGCCGTAAACCCCAATTCGAAAATCCCCGCGATGATGGACCATTCGGTCACGCCACCCGTGCGGCTGTTCGAATCCGGCGCGATTTTGCTGTATCTGGCCGATAAATTCGCAGCCCTCATCCCCCAAGACCCCGGCGCGCGCGCTGAATGTCTGAACTGGCTGTTCTGGCAAATGGGATCGGCCCCCTATCTTGGTGGCGGCTTTGGCCATTTCTACGCCTATGCGCCCAGCAAAATGGAATACCCGATCAACCGTTTTGCCATGGAAACCAAGCGCCAGTTGAATGTGCTGGACCGCCAGCTTGCGCTAACCCCCTTCATTGCGGGCGACGAATATACCATCGCCGATATCGCCATCTGGGCTTGGTACGGCAATCTGGTCTTGGGTCGCCAATACAGCGCGGGCGAGTTTCTTGATGTCACCAGCTACACCCACCTGCTGGCATGGGCGCAAAACATCGACACCCGTCCGGCCGTCATGCGCGGCAAAATGGTCAATCGCAGTTGGGGCGAGCCCTCAGCCCAGTTGCACGAACGCCACGCCGCGAGCGATTTCGATACCCAAACCCAAGACAAAATAGCGCCGCCAACAGCATAGATCCGCAGGCCTGACCGCGTCATGCCCCGGAAAACCTTATAGGATCATCCCATGCAAACCATCACGAAACTGCCAGCCCTGTCCACCGTCACCCCGTCGCGTGATGATCTGGATGGCTGGATCGTCACCGAGGGCAGCCCTGAAATGGCCACCTAGGTGCTGCACACCACCGCAGACGGCACCATGATGTCGGGCTACTGGGAATGCAGCCCCGGCAGCTATCACGCCACCTACACGGCCTACGAATTCGTTCACCTGATCGCCGGGCGCATCGTGATTACGCCAGATGGCGGCACCCCTGTCACCGTTGTCGCAGGCGATGCTTTCGCGGTGGAAAAAGACTTCAAAGGCATTTGGAAAATCGAAGAAGCCGTGCGCAAACACTTCGATTTCAAACTGGACTGATCCGTAGCGGCTGCCATGTCCCGCTCATCTTTCTCCTTCGGTCAATCTTCGCCAACCTCAACGAAGATTGACCATCGGGAAAGATGAGTATTCGCACAAAGAAAAGCACCCCGCTAACAAACGCAAACGGGGGCAGCCATGGCTACCCCCGTTCCCGTCTGAAAGACCTGAAATCAGGCCCCCAAATTTATGCCAGTGCGAGGTTCGTTGCCGATTCGCGGCCGTCACGGCCTGCCTCGATGTCGAACGTTACGGCTTGGCCGTCGTCCAGCTGGCGGATGCCTGCGCGCTCAAGGGCTGAGATGTGCACGAACACATCGCGGTTGCCATTTGCCGGGGCAATAAAACCAAAACCCTTGGTTGCGTTAAACCATTTCACGGTGCCATTGGCCATCGTGTATACTCCATCATGTTTGCCATCCGCGAATGTGCGATGACCCGGCTGTGTGTCTAGATCGAGACTGCAGCCACAAGGGAACAGAGGGTCGATTAAGAAAGCGTTGCGAGGCTCACATAGGGCCGCCACCCCACATTTGCAAGACATTTGATAAAACACTGCATTTTTGGCACGGTATCGCCAACAATCCATGCTATGCCTTGCGACCTATCACGCATCGCCCTAACCTAAGGCTACGCAATCATCCGGACCCCATGCTCACTGAAATACTCATCGTCGTCGTTCTAATCGTGTTGAATGGCGGGCTGTCCATGTCTGAACTGGCGTTTGTGTCGTCCCGCCCCGCAAGGCTGCGGTCTATCGCCGAGGCGGGCAGCACTCGCGCAGCCACGGCCCTGCGCCTGTGCGAAGACCCTGGTCGATTTCTGTCTTCCGTCCAACTGGGCATGACGCTGGTAGGTGTGCTGTCGGGCGCGTTTTCCGGGGCCACACTTGGAGCACGTTTGGCGGGCTGGCTAACCGCCGAAGGCGTTGATCCTGATTGGGCGCAAACGCTGGGTGTCGGCGGCGTGGTCGTGGTTCTAACCTATCTGACCCTCATCATCGGCGAACTGGTCCCCAAACAAATCGCCCTGCGCAACCCCGAAGCCATTGCCATGCGCGCGGCCCCCTTCATGGTCTGGATTGCGCGCATAGCCTCGCCGCTGGTCTGGCTGCTGGATTGGTCAGGCCGCATGGTCTTGGCCCTGCTCGGCGTCTCACGTGATAGCAAAGCCCGCGTCACCGAAGAAGAGGTGCGCACCATTCTGGCCGAAGCCAAATATGACGGCGTGATCGAGGATGAAGAACAAGAAATGCTATCGGGCGTCATGCGGCTGGCAGATCGGTCCGCCCGCGCCTTGATGACGCCGCGCCGTGATGTCGAACTGGTTGATTTGCAAGCCACCCAAGAAGAAACCATTGCCGCCATCCGCGCCTCTGGCAGGCCACGCATTCCGGTGCGCAACCGCGATACCGATGAAGTGGTTGGCGTTCTGTATATGACCGATGCTTTCGCTGCGATTTCGCAAGGTAAACCCTTGGATGTCGGCAAACTGATGCGCGAAGTGCCGGTTGTCACCGACAAGGCCGACGCGCTGGCGGTGATCGAGATTTTGCGCGCCTCCCCCAACCATATGGCCTTGGTCTACGACGAACACGGCAGTTTTGAAGGCATCATCACCACCGGCGATATCCTGGAGGCGATCACCGGCACCTTCCTGGAACACAAGGCCGAAGAGCCCGCCATGTTCCAACGCACGGATAGCACGTGGCTGGTCGCGGGCTGGATGCCGGTTGATGAATTTTGCGAACGCATGGCCCTGCCCCGTGCCATGGCCGGCGATTACGACACCGTCGCCGGCCTGATGCTGCATCAATTCCACCGCCTGCCGGATCTGGGCGATGCGTTCGAGGCAGAAGGCCATCGGTTTGAAGTCATCGATCTGGATGATCGCCGCATCGACAAGGTTCTTGTCGCGCGACTTTAACCCGCGGCGGCCTTATGATTTATGAAATCAAGCTACCCACCAAACCAGCGGTCGCCAAACAACGCCGGCCGTTGTGCTTGTGGATAAATTTTACTGAAGACTTGCCGCTCATAGCGCACGACAGGGTGCAATCGACACCTGCAGAACGAATTAAAACAACAAGTTGTATTTAAAAAAATACGTCTGAAAACGCTTTTAACCAACCCACTTTATACCGAAAACGAACCGATAAAACACGCAGATACACAAATGCAGGGGCCTATAAATGCAGGGGCCTATAAAAATTCAGTTACAACAACACGCACATGAAAAAGACTTCACAAAAATTCCAAGCACAAGAAGACAAAAATCACTTTATAATCAATCGTTCAACTCAGGTCACTCGTCACACACGCCACATATATTTTGAACCATTCCCGCTTTCAGGACGCGCCACGCTGGTTTGCAGCCACCATGGCACGTCTCTGAAAAGGGCAAATAACTTTTCGTCAAACGCCGCGAACAGGAAAAAACTCTTACACCAACACACTTACTAAAACCAAAATCACCCACTCGCCAACACAATCACTTGTTCCGTTTGCACCAACACCACTGGTCACCAACACCAACATCACTCGTCACCAGCACCACTCGTCACCAACACCAACATCACTCGTCACCAGCACCATCTTACGTCTACAACTCGTTACTTCCGCACCACGTCA
The DNA here is from genome assembly GCA_043721855.1 of Pseudorhodobacter sp. GTDB lineage: Bacteria > Pseudomonadota > Alphaproteobacteria > Rhodobacterales > Rhodobacteraceae > JACMNW01. Next base: position 53,151 of record JAYSPY010000129.1, on the reverse strand, counting down.
ACTTGTCACAACACGCTCTCCATGTAGCAGTTTTCTCATATCTCGCCCCGGTTGAACACATGGATTTTGGGACTAGCCTTTTTAGACAGGTGTAAAACAGGGTTTTTTGCAAATTGTAACGAAACAGGATTGATTGTTAACAACCTGATATCCAGCCACGGCTTTCCGGTGAAATGTTTCGATTATGGCACTCGCGTTAACCTTACATAAGAAGCCTGACTTGCATTCTTTTTCCTCACGAAACCACGGGTTGATTCGCGTGTTCAACAGACCAGCGAAGCACAATCTGATTACGATTGCTGCATCGCAGCATCTGCGTGAAATCAATAGTTTGAACTGGATTTCGCCGCAAACATGCTGCAACAGCAAAAACCTTGCCTTGCTTCAAAGAAATCAGGCCCCGATGTCGCTATTCGCGAAAGGCAAAGGGTCACCAAGGCCAGATTTTTCACGTGTTACCGGCCAAAACGATTAAACTTTTTACACGCGCAAACCCGCCGAAAAACGGTCGGAACCACGCGTCATCCACCGGATTTCGGCCATTTGGCGCGCCGCATCCCTGCAGTGTCACTTGGCGGCAAGAAACTCCGCCACGCGGAGCAAGATGAATTCAGTGTCAGCGGCTTTGTCGAATGCCCGTCCGGAAGAATAGGGCAAGTTGTTGTCATTCGCGACCATGATATGTGTGTCATCCACCAGCATCACATCTTCGATGGTGAAGAACGCAAAGGTCACCTTTCCCGTCAGACCGCGCGCGGCCACGGTTTGCGCCCTGTTCTTGCCCTCGGGATCGGCTATGTTCCCCAGGTCGATATGGCCAATGCGGCGCACGAAGCCGTCTGCATCAACTGACGCGGTGTCAATCAATACCACCCGCTTTATAACTGCCAGCGCCGGAAAGCAGTCCGGCTTTGGGTCGCCTGCGCATTTCAGGCTGGGGTCGCCCTCGCCATTGTCCCGCTCTATGACCAAAAGCGCGGGTCGCAACTATGATATTGAAATCGCCAATTGCTGTTGCCCCTTCGCCCAGCGCAAACTTGAAACTGGCTCTGGTCCAGGCGGCCTTTGCAGGATCAAATGCCATCACCTGCAAAGAGGTATCTGCAGCCTTGCCGTCAGAGCCAAGGAAAGGCATTTCCGGCATTGCCCACAGCAGGCCCGTCCCGGGTTGCAACGCCATGCCTTCATATCCGCCAGATCTTTGCACCGTCCAATCGGTGCCCGCCACGCAAAACCGCCGAAATTCCGTGCGACTCTGGACCTTTCAAAACTGCCTCGCCCAGCATGGTCGGATAAACCGCGATCACATGGCCCTCCATAGAGGTATTGATGATATAGGGGCCAAACTCGTCACCCAGCCATACCGTGCCGCCTGCAATCTGAATGCTTTCAATGTCAAAATCTGAACCGGTCAAATAGCGGCTGTCAGTGCCTCCATAGGCAATGCGAAATGGCACTTTGTGATCCGCGTCGGCAAGAAAGATCGTGGCCTGTATCGCCACAATGCCTGCCGCAAAATCGGGCAACAGCCGGTGAAAGAATAACATGGCATCGGAGCTGTTCGATTTTGTGCCAAAGCCGTTATCTGTCAGCGCATAAACCGCACCATCACTTGCGCGGTCCATCGCAAAACCAGACAGGCCCTGAAACGGCTGCCCTTGGAATGGCAGACGGATGCCAGTTGGGCGTTTGCCGTGGCTTGCCCCGGTATCCCCCATGACAGACCCCGGAACTTCGTTGCGTGAAAGCCCGGTGAACTTTCCACTGACCTGCGCATCTTTTGGCGCATCGGCGGGCGGCGTCAACATGGTGAGCGCCGGGATCATCGCATGCCCTGCCAAGTTGGCTGGAAATGTTATTCCGGCAAAGGCGGTGTTTCCCATAGGCCAAACCAGTACGGTGGCTAGAAGCAGGGCAGTTCCGGAGTTCTTGATGCTCCAATAATGCGATATATCAGTCCATGGCCTGCCATCGTGGGCAACGGCCCTGTGACACTGGTTTGGCGGTTTTCTATAAGTGCGGGTATCCGTGGCCGGATGGAAGATTTTCAATTTGGTCAAGAAATTATTTTCATGTAAATGAATCATACACTTAAATGCTGTAGCACGCGTGCGATTATGAAAATCGCGCATCCCCACCATAGCCTGCGCCAAGGATTGCCAATTCCAATCCGTCCAACCTATCGTGATGCTCATGGAAACGCCCGATGAAACCTTAGCCTCCGCCGCCGCAAACGGCGATCGCGATGCTTTTGCGGCCCTTCTTGCCCGCCATTACGACCGCATCTTTTCGCTTGCTTACCGCCTGCTGGGATCGCGGGCTGAGGCTTTGGATCTGACACAGGATATTTGCGCGGCCCTTCCTGCAAAACTTCGCAGTTGGCGCGGCGAGGCCCGTTTTTCCACCTGGCTTTACCGCGTCACCCTGAACGCCACCCACGATCTTCGCCGCCGCCGTGCCACCTATTCCCGCGCCACCGCAGGCTGGGGCGATTGGGAAATTGCGCGGCAGGATGCGATTGAGACTGACCGCGCGGCCTTGGATTGGTTGACCCAAACCATGGCCCGCCTTTCCGCCGACCTGCGTGACACCGCCGCCCTGATCCTTGGTTGCGACATGACCCAAGCCGAGGCGGGCCTTATCTTGGGCGTATCTGAAGGCACCGTTGCGTGGCGGATGTCGGAAATAAAGAGACGCCTGCGCGCCATCGCGGCCGAGGAGGCAAAGCTATGATTGATGATTTTGACCATCTGAAATCCGCCCTGCAGGCCCTGCCCCCGGCAGACGCATCCGCAAAAGCGGGCGCAATCGCGCTGGCCATAAAGAATTTCGACGCTCTGAATGGATCGGGCCAAGGATCACCCGCCGTCCCGCGTCCCAATCAGGACCGCCAAAGTCAGGCGGGGTTCCTGAACGGAGTGCGAAAAATGCTGATATCCCTGACCTCGCGCGGTTTTCTTGCCGCCACCACATCCGCCGCCGCCCTGTGCCTTGGCCTGATCGTGGTGCTGCCGGTGATCAATCAACCCAAAATCACCCCAATTCCTGAAACCGGTACCATAGCCAACGACACCGCCGTTCAACCTGCCGCGCCGGAAATTGTCCCTGCGCCCCAGCAAAATACCAAACTTGCAGGCATCACTGCCAAACCTGCCGCCCCAGATCCCGTTGCCAGCCAAAGACAAGCCGCCCCGACCGTGACCTTCACCGAGGCCGCGCCATCCGGCGCCATCGCCGCAGACAGTTCGTCGATGACGATGCTGGACGCAGAGGCACCGGCCCCGGCTGTTGAAAGCTTTGCCATCGGCCGGTCAGAGACTGACATCGGTAGCACTACCCTTGCCCCCGAAGCGAATACCGAAGCGAATACCGAAGCCTTCGCCAACGCCGATGCCAACCCGGTCAAGGTCACCGTTGAAGCCCCGGTTTCCACGTTTTCCATCGACGTTGATACCGCAAGTTATGCCGTTGTCAGATCATCCCTGATGACGGGCATGCTGCCACCACCCAAGGCGGTGCGGGTCGAGGAAATGGTGAACTATTTTCCCTATGACTACCCCGCGCCAGACGCCACGGGTGCCCCGTTCCGCAGCACCGTGACAGTCATGCAAACACCGTGGAACCCCGGCACGCGGCTGGTCCATATTGGTATGCAAGGCCGCATGCCTGCAGTGGCAGATCGCCCACCGCTGAATCTGGTGTTCTTGATTGATACATCGGGGTCGATGGACGAGCCGAACAAGCTGCCGCTGCTGAAACAATCGCTGAAACTGATGCTGGCCCAACTGCGCCCGCAGGATGAGGTTGCAATGGTTGCCTATGCCGGATCAGCGGGCACCGTGTTAAAGCCGACCAAGGCCAAGGACAGCGCCAAAATTCTTGCTGCATTGGAGAACCTTGCGGCAGGTGGTTCTACCGCCGGGGCAGAAGGGCTGGCGCTGGCTTATGATATGGCCAAAACCATGGGCGGCGACGGCGAAGTCAGCCGTGTCTTGCTGGCCACCGATGGCGATTTCAACGTCGGCGTTGACGACCCCGAAGGCCTGGAAGCCTATATCGCCAAGAAACGCGATACCGGGATTTACCTGTCGGTTCTGGGCTTTGGTCGCGGCAATCTGGACGACGCCATCATGCAAGCGCTGGCGCAGAACGGCAACGGCACGGCTGCCTATATCGATACGCTGAATGAAGCCCGCAAAGTGCTGATGGATCAGCTGACCGGCGCGCTGTTTCCGATTGCGGATGATGTGAAAATCCAAGTGGAATGGAACCCCGCCGCCGTGGCGGAATACCGATTGATCGGCTACGAGACGCGCGCATTGAACCGCGAGGATTTCAACAACGATCAGGTGGATGCAGGCGAGATTGGTGCGGGCACTGCCGTGACCGCGATTTATGAGGTGACGGCACCGGGCAGTGCTGCCTTGCGCAATGACCCACTTCGCTATGGCGCTGCACCAGTGGCAGACGAGGCATCGGAGCTGGGCTTTCTGAGGCTGCGCTACAAGGCGCCGGGGGACGCAGCATCGCAACTGATCGAAACGCCGATTTTGCCGGGTGGCGAGGCCAGCGATGATGCCCGGTTTGGCGTGGCAATGGCGGGGTTTGGCCAGTTGTTGACGGGGTCTGTGTATCTGAACGATTGGGGTTGGGGCGAAGCGATTGATCTGGCACTGGGTGCGCGCGGCGACGATATGTTCGGCTACCGGATCGAGGCGGTCAATCTGATGCGCATGGCGCAGGCGCTGCACGCGCAATAGTCATGGATGCAAAAGTCATGGATGCAAAAAAGGCGCGCCGGATGGGCGCGCCTTTACGAAGTTCAAAACCCATCAGACGCTGACGGTTTCAACCAAGCCTTCAATGGTTTTCACGCTGCTTTCGGCACCTTTGCCGATCTCGATCCGGCGCGGTTTCAACGCCTCTGGCGTCTCGCGTACCAGATCAATGTGCAACATCCCCAAGTCGTGGGCGGCCCCGGTTACCCTGACATGATCGGCCAAAGCAAACCGGCGATCAAAGGCGCGGGTCGCGATGCCCCGGTGCAGATAGCTGCGGGGCGCATCATCAGCCGCCTTTCGGGCGGTGACGTGCAGGGTGTTTTCTTTCACCTCGACCGTCAGATCGTCTTGCGCGAAACCAGCCACCGCGATCGAAATCCGGTAGGCATTTTCCGCAGTCTTTTCGATATTGTAAGGTGGATAAGTCGGTTGCACCACATCGCTGGTCAACACACGGTCCATCAGATCTGTGATCCGGTCGTAGCCCACTGTTGCGCGGTAAAGCGGGGTAAAATCATAGTTACGCATAGCATCCTCCGTAAAGCGATGATGAAGCCCTTCCACGATGGGACAAGGCGGGTTGGGCCGGGCCCAATCTTGGCACCCGGTTGAGGATTACTTGGGAAACGGAAACGCCGCTTTCAAGGGGCTACGGGCCGCGGCACTCAGGGCTTGACGAATTTCGCCCCGCCAGTCGCATTGCCCGACAAGATACGCACCGAACTTGGCGATCGGCGCGGCGCATCCTGGCCAGATTCCAATGCGGCCCGCACCTCTGCAAGTGGTCTGGCCAATGACATGCCAAGCGCTACCTTTTTGCCATCAACTTCGGCTTTGGCCGAAACCACAGAAACGACCCGCGCCACACCATCGCGCACCACAAAAATTGGCGCACCAGATGACCCAAAATCAACAGAACAGGTCACAACAACCACGCCGGGCTGATTGCCCAGAACAAAACAGACCTCTTGCAGCGACGGCGCTTCAGACCTGTCCATCGCATACGACACCACTTCAACCCGGTCCCCGGCTTGCGGGCTTACATCGGTTTCAAATGGTGTGATCGACGGCAGGCGGATGGGTTGATCCAGTTCCAGCAAAGCCAGATCGTCTGCGACGCGGTCAAGCCGGTCTGCACCGCCAAACACATAGTCTGGGTGAATGACGGCCCTGCGCACGCCACGATATGCAGCGGCCCGCCCGTTGCGCCATCCGGCCAGAAACTGAATATCGCCCGCGTCCATACGCGCGCCGGTTTCTTTATCAAACATGCAATGCGCTGCAGTCAGAACCAAATTCGGTTCTATCAACGCGCCGGTGCAAAATCCGCGGTCCCCCAGATTCAGGCGACCTACCGCTTCCCAACCCCGGCTGTCATCACCGGTTTGAAGCGCACGCAATGGGGTTTCTTGCGATCCGGCAGGGCCAGAAAAACAAACCGCTAAAATCAACAGGGTTAACAAAGGCTGGCGCATCATTCCTCCGGGTATGGGCTAGCCACTAGGCACCCTATACGGCGGATTTGTGGCTCAGTCAGGTCAAAGGCTGCAGCGCGCGCGGTTTTGGCCCACCTGTTGCCCAATCCAGCAGTTCGACCGTATGAACAACTGGAATGGGGGTGGCAGATCCGATCTGCATCATGCAGCCGATGTTACCGGCCGCGATGATATCGGGTTTGCCCGCCTCCAGCGTTTTGACCTTGCGCGCCTTGAGCTGGCCAGAGATTTCGGGTTGCAGCAAGTTGTAAGTCCCCGCAGATCCGCAGCACAGATGACTGTCAGCAGGTTCGACAACCTCAAAGCCTGCGCGCCTCAAAAGGTCTTTCGGCGCGGTTTTGATCTGCTGGCCATGCTGCAAGGAACAAGCCGCATGATAAGCGACCCGCAGGTTTTTCCTGGCGCCTTCCGGCAGGCCCAGCTTTACCAGAATTTCACTGATATCCATGGTGATGCCAGCGATAAACGCCGCATCCTCGGCCATCGAACCATTCTGAAACATATGGCCGTAATCCTTGACCGTGGTGCCACAGCCGCTGGTATTGATGACGATGCCGTCAAGCCCGCCCACAGCCTTTTCGGCCATCCAAGCGCGGATATTGGCAGCAGCAGACGCACGCGCCAAATCGGCTTTGCCCATATGATGCGTCAACGCGCCACAACAGCCCATGCCGCGGGCAATCACCACCTCACATCCCAACCTTTGCAGGATGCGGATGGTGGCATCATTGATATCGGTATTCAGCGCCTTTTGCGCACAGCCGGTCATCAATGCCACGCGCATACGCGCGGGCCCTTCGGCGGCAAAAACTTGCGGATCGTCATTGCGGCTGACGGGGGGAATGGTTTTTGGGGCCATGGCAAGCATGGCGCGTAGCCGTGCATCCGGCACAAGCCCCGCGAACGGCTGCGCAATCTTTGCACCCAAAAGCGCCAACCGAAAGCGTGTCGGATGCGGAATGACCCACGCCAAAACGCTGCGCAACATCCGGTCCATCACCGGGCGGCGATAGGTTTTTTCGATATAATCGCGCGCATGATCCACAAGATGCATGTAATCCACGCCCGATGGGCAGGTTGTCATGCACGCAAGACAAGACAGGCACCGATCAATATGCTTGACGGTTTTCGCATCGGCGGGTCGACCCGTCTCCAGCATATCCTTGATCAGGTAAATCCGCCCGCGCGGACTATCCAGTTCGTCACCCAGCACCTGGTACGTTGGGCAAGTGGCGGTGCAAAACCCGCAATGCACGCAGGTGCGCAGCACTTTGTTGGCCCGCGACGTTGCCGGATCAAGCAGTTGTTCGGGGGTAAAATTTGTCTGCATATCAGACGCCAAGCATTTTAATCATAGGAATTCCGGCCCCCAGAAAAGCTAAAACCACGGTTACCGGATTAATCCAGCGCGGCCGCCCCGGCCCGATCATCAGGCGCAAAACCTGCACCAAAGCCGCCAGCGCGATGGCTGAAAATACCAGCATACCCAGCGCTGTCGAATAGCCATTCTCAGCGCCGGTTCGTAGGACGACCGAAAGGCCGGTAATTACGGCCATACCGAAAATGCCCATCATCGCAAGCCTGCCCTGCCGCAGCGACGCAAGTGCCAGATAGGTCGCAGCCGGCAGTCCGATGAAGGCAAGCGCAAGTTTCATGACGTGATCCTACATCAACCCAAAATTCAGAATGCCGCGCGGATCAAACTTTTCGCGCAGGCCTTTGGCAAGGGCGTTTAGCGCCGGGGCTTCGGGGTGAAATGTTGCTATGCCATCGGCACCATCGCCGCGCAGGCGGGTGGCGTGACCAGAAAAAGCGCCAAGCCGGGTTCGAAGATCAATGCCGGGTTGCATCAGCATCCAGATCAACCCACCGCCCCAGTCATAAGCCAAGGCCTGCGCACCAGAGCGTGCCGCTATCATGGGGGCATCCGACGGTTTGACAGACACCCGCCATATATCGCCCGTCAGACCGTGAAACGGGGTTACATCGCGAACATTCGCCCACCGGGTCGCAGCGTCATCTTCGTGCGTCACTGACCCGAATTCTGCCAGAAGTGCCGCCAATCGCCCGGCACGGTAAGCAACGGATGCCGCAAAACCTTCGATCCGAAGGAACGTGCCACTGCCCGGCCAATGTGCAGCGCCAGACACCTCATAGGGGGATCCAAGCGCTGCAGACATTGCGCCAACAGCGCGGGCATCATCAAGCCCGGGCAATATCAGGGTTAATGCGGCCTCAGGCACCGGCAGCAGTTTGAAGCTTACCTCGGTCAAGACCCCCAACGTGCCGTGGCTGCCCGCCATCAGCTTGACCAGATCATAGCCGGTGACATTTTTCATCACACGGCCACCGTTTTTGATTACCGTGCCGGTCCCGTCCACAAACCGCACGCCAATCAGGCTATCGCGGCAGGCCCCAACCTGCACGCGGCGCGGGCCGGATGCGTTGGCAGCCACCACGCCGCCCAGGGTAGACAGACCAGTGCCCCCAAGAAGCCCGCGCATATCAGGCACCTCGAATGGCAAACGCTGGCCTTCGCTGGCAAGCAGCGCCTCTACCTCGGCCAAGGGTGTTCCTGCGCCTGCAACCAGTGTCAATGCGCCGGGTTCATATAAAGTAACGCCGGACAGGCCATTTGTTTGCAAGACTTCTGCCGGGCCGACGTGCCCGACCCAGCGGGTGCCGCCGCCTACAATGCGCAGGGGGCCATTTGCACCGCGCACGGCATCGGCCAGTTCCGCCTCAGTTCTGGCGAGGCTGCCCATGTCAGGCAGCACGCCGCGAGGCTGTGATGTGGAGCGGAAACACTTTGGCGGCGTTCAACAACCATGCAGGATCAAACACGTCCTTGACCCGAAGTTGCGCTTCCATATCGGCATCGCTGAATTGCACCGACATCAGATCGCGTTTTTCAATGCCAACGCCATGCTCGCCCGTCAGACACCCGCCGACTTCGACGCAGAGTTTAAGGATTTCAGCCCCGAACGCCTCGCACAGATCAAGATCGCCGGGTTTGTTGGCATCATACAAGATCAGCGGGTGCATATTGCCATCGCCTGCGTGAAACACATTGCCGACATCAAGGCCGAACTCTTTTGACATCTCGCCAATGCGGCGCAGGACGTAAGGCAACGCCGTGATCGGGATTGTGCCATCCAAACACATGTAGTCATTGATCTGGCCCATCGCGCCAAAAGCCGATTTGCGGCCAAGCCAGATTTTCTTGGATTCCTCCTCCGACTTGCTTTCGCGCAGTTCCACCGGGTTGTGCCGGGCAGCGATGGCTTTGATCAGGCCAAGTTGTTCGTCAATCTCCGCCGGACTGCCTTCCACCTCGACAATCAGCAGGGCCTCACAATCGGGGTATCCGGCGTGGGCAAAATCCTCAGTCGCACGGATGCAAGGCCGGTCCATGAATTCGATGGCCACCGGCAGGATGCCCGCCTTGATGATATCGGCCACGCAGGTGCCCGCCACTTCGTTGCTATCAAAGCCAATAAGCACGGGCCTCGCGCCTTCGGGCTTTGGCAAAATCCGCAGGGTGGCCTCTGTCACCACGCCAAGCTGGCCTTCAGACCCGCAGATCACGCCCAGCAAATCAAGCCCGCCCGCATCCATATGCGCGCCGCCCACTTCAACGACAGTGCCATCCATCAATACAAGCGTGACGCCCAGCAGATTATTGGTGGTAACCCCGTATTTCAGGCAATGCGCGCCGCCCGAATTCATGGCGATATTGCCCGCGATGGCGCAGGCAAGCTGGCTTGATGGATCTGGCGCATAGAAAAAACCGTCGGCTTCAACAGCGCCGGTGACCGACAGGTTGGTGCGGCCAGATTGCACGCGGATAAAGCGGTTTTCGTAATCCGTCTCTAACACTTCATTCATCCGCGCCACGCCAAGGATCACGCAATCAGCAGTCGGCAGCGCGCCACCGGCAAGGCTGGTGCCCGATCCGCGCGGCACCACGGGCACGCCCATGGCATGGCACAGTTTCAAAACGGCCGCGACTTCGGCGGTTGACCGGGGCAGAACAGCAACCAGCGGCGGGCAGCGATAGGCGACCAGCGCATCGCATTCATAAGCGCGGGTTTCAGCGGCGTCATGCACAACGGCATCGGCGGGAAGGATCGCGAGCAGGCGGTCCACGATCAGCGACTTGCGCGCCAGAACGCTGGCATCCGGCACAGGCATTTGCATCGTCGACCTCTGGATTTGCCATATCTGGTAATTTTATATAACCAATTTCTTGCTATGGCAAGAACAATGCCTTGGCTCTATGCTTGGGTGATGACATGGATCGACACGCTGATGACCACGCATGTGCTGGACCTGATTGCCTTTGCCGGGTTGATTCTGGCGTGGCTGGCGACAGGATGGTTCACCGAACATCCGCCCGCCAACCGCCCATCGGTTTCTGTGCTGATGAACGACTACCGCCGGGATTGGATGCGCCAGTTTGTGACGCGTGAGCCGCGCATTTTTGATGCAACCGTCGTGGATAGCCTGCGTCAGGGGACGGCGTTTTTCGCATCGGCGTCGATGATTGCGATAGGTGGCGGTGTTGCATTGCTGGGAAATGCTGCGGTGGTGAAAGGGCTTGCAGCCCAGCTTTCGCTGCATGAAGACGCCGTGGGGATTGAGTTGAAATTGATCCTGATGCTGACGTTTTTGGCCAATTCGTTGTTGAAATTCATCTGGTCGAACCGGCTGTTTGGCTATTGCTCCATCATGATGGCAGCGGTGCCGAATGATCCCGACGATCCGCATGGCTATCACCGGGCCGCACAGGCGGCAGAGGTGAACATTACCGCCGCGCGCAGTTTCAACCGGGGTTTGCGGGCAATTTACTTTGCATTGGCCGCTCTTGGTTGGTTGGCGGGGCCTGTGGCTTTGATGATTGCCACGGCGTTTACTGCAGGCGTTCTGGTGCGCCGCGAATTTGCATCCGTGTCGCGAGAAGTGATTTTACACCGCAAGGCAAAACCTTAGGCTACCCGGCCCTTTCCAACGCGCCGCCCCTCAATCAGCCATGCCGCCAGCGCCAATCCAGCCGCTAGAACCAGATACAGCCAACCGGGCAGCAATGCCGCCACGCGGATATCCTGGGTCACATAAGCCCCACGCGGCACGATGCCGATCCATCCCCGCCCGGATGCCTGCCGCCCTTCGCTGACCGTGCGAATATCGGGAATGCCGTCTTGCAGCTTTAGAATGCCGCCCCTTGCCGCAGCCACCATCGGGGCCAGCGCATCCGGGTTGGCGATGGTTTCGACAAATTCGCGCGGAGCTGAAGGCCCGACGGCCACCACCCGTGACAAATCACCCTGCACCAGCCGGAACAGGCCCATCATCGGGGCTTTCCAATCCGCAACAAACCGCCCCGGCGATGTTTGCGGCATGGGGATCACGGTTGCCACTCCGTCAGGCCCGGTGATGGTTAGATCGCCCGGCGGGTCTTCGGCTATGGTTCGGCGGGTGATGGTCAGCACGTCGCCCTTGGCCGTTGCCGTCAGCGCCTCTTCCTCCAGATCGGGTTCTTTCAGCATCCAATGGGCTAGGCGGCGCAGCAGTTCCAACTGTGGCCCACCACCTTCATAGCCCCGGCCCCACAGCCACGCCTGATCTGACGCCAACACCGCAACGCGGCCCTCGTCCACCCGGTCCAACACCAATAGCGGGCGCTCGCCCGGGCCAGACATCACCACCTGCCCCGATTTCGGGATCATTTCCACTGCGCGGAACCAGCGGCCCCAGCCCTCTTTGGGGGCCAGCGCCTCCAGCCCCTCGGTCACTGGATGCCGGCGGCCAAGATCGGTCAGCGCCGGTTTGAAGCCACCGTCAATGACGCGAGAAGTGACATCCACCGGCAAAACCTCGGCCAAGGGCGACCGCCACAAACTATCCACCGCGCCGGATTCCGGGCCAGCGGCCACCAGAACCGTGCCACCGCCGCGCACATAATCGCGCACGTTCTCAAGGTATGCCATCGGCAAAATGCCCTGTATCCGGTAGCGGTCAAAAATGATCAGATCAAATTCCTTGATCTTTTCCACAAACAATTCGCGCGTCGGAAAGGCGATCAGTGACAGTTCATCCACCGGGATGCCATCTTGCTTTTCGGGCGGGCGCAGAATGGTGAAATGCACCAGATCAACCGAAGGATCCGATTTCAAAAGATTGCGCCAAACCCGTTCACCCGCATGCGGTTCGCCCGATACAAGCAACACGCGCAACCGGTCCCGCACGCCGTTGATCTGCACCACGGCGGCGTTGTTGCGGTCGGTCAATTCGCCATCAACCTTTGCCACAGAAAACTGCAACACGTTGATGCCGCCATGTGGCAAAGTGACAGGCAGTTCCATATCTTCGTTCGTGGCCACGGTGTAGGTTTGCGGTGCCTCGTCATCTATCGCGATGGTCACATCCACCTCGCCGGTCTGATCGGCGGGCACGGCACCCTGATCTTCGATGCGCAGGGTCAGCTTCACTTCTTCGCCCAAAATCGCAAATGCGGGGGCGTTTTTGATGATCAGGCGTCGGTCCCAATCGGTATCATTGCCGGTCAGCAGGACATGCAACGGTGCAGGCATATTGGGCGCAAGGTCGAGGTCATGCACCTGGCCATCAGTGATGACAATCGCCCCGGCAATACGCGCGCGGGGTTCGTTCGCCAAGGCTTCCGCCAGCGCCGTCATGGCAAGGGTGCCGGCGTCGCCTTCGCCATCACCCACATGCACAATGCGCAGCTCGGTGTTGTCCATGGCCGCAACTTCGGCTTGCACCGCCGCCAGCGCCTTGGCAGTTTGCGCGGTGCGGTCGCCCAAGGATTGGCTGGCGCTATCATCAACGACCACAACGACGATGTCTGACAGGGATGCGCGGTTTTCTTCTTGCAACGCCGGATTGGCCAACGCCGTCAACACAACCGCTGCCGTCAACCCGCGCAGCCACCATCCCGCCAAGCCCCGCCACAGGGCGACGATCAGCAGCAGGGCGGCCACCCCAATCATCACCCACAGGAACGGCCATGGCAACAACGGATCGAAGATCACGGTTCCGGTCATTGGCCCAGTCTTTCCAACAGTGCAGGCACATGCACCTGATCAGATTTATAATTGCCGGTCAGGACATACATGATCAGGTTCACCCCAAAGCGATTTGCCATTTCTCGCTGGCGTTCCCCAGCAAAGCCGCGACCAACGGGGAACAAGGCCAAGCCTTGGCTGTCAACCGCCCACGCAGATGCCCAATCGTTGCCACCGATAACAACCGGCGTGACACCATCATTCAGGTTGCGAAACGGCATGCCATCCACCTGTTCAGCATCAGGAGGCGATGCTTCGACCCAGATCGTTTGCCCGGCAAAGCGACCGGGAAAATCTTGCAACAAATAAAAGGTGCGACCCAGAACATGGTCTTTCGGGATAGGTTCCAATGGCGGCACATCCAGCGCGGCGGCCAAGGTTTGCAACTGTTGTGCTTCGGGGGTGGAGCCACCAAAGCCAGCAACATCGCCATCCCTTGTATCAAACAAGATCATGCCGCCCGTGCGCAGATAGCGGTTCAACTTGGTATAGGCAGCGGCGGACGGCAGCGGTTGGCTGGTGCTGATGGGCCAATAGAGGAACGGAAAAAACGCCAACTCATCCGTTTCCAGATTGACCGCCATCGGCGGCAAGGGCTCCACTGAGGTGCGTTCAAACAGCCGCTCGCCCAAGCCCACAAGGCCGGCATGGGCTACGTCGTCAATCTGACGATCCCCTGTCAGAATATGGCCCAACACTACGCCTGACGTCGACGCAATAGCGAAATCATCAGCTTCATCCGCGCGCAGATCGCCGGGGTTTACAGCTAGACTGGCAAGCGTCAGTGCCAAGACGGCCGCACCGCGTCGGACGATCGCGCCCGAAAGCCGGCCTGACAGCCAAAGCGACGCCAGAATGTCGATCAACAGCAACGCCAGTGCCCCCGCCAGGAACGCGCCCTTCAGGGCTTGTTCGCGTGCGGCTTCCAAGCCTTCAACGGGAATATTTGCGGGCCATACGGCGGGTGCCAACACGGTATCAGCCCCGATGACGTTCAGGGCCACGCGCCTGTCATCGCCCGCATAAAGGCCGGGGGGCAGCTGAGGCGCGGGGCCGGACTTCAGGCCAGCCGCCAACGCGGCACCATCAACGCCTGCAACCGCGCCCGCATCTTTCGCCTCGCCGTAGGCATCCAGCACCACTTCTGGCACCCAGGTTTGGCCAGCCAAATCCTCGGCAGTTGGGGCGGCGGGCCGGGTAGAAACGGCAAGCCGTTCCAGCATTTGCACGAACAGGCCCGACAGCGGCAGGTTCGACCATTCGGCATTCGCCGTAACATGCACCAGAACCACCTGCCCTTGCCCCACATCTTTGCGCGTGACCAGTGGCGTACCATCGGCCAGCGCTGCGATGGTGCGGGCGGGCAGATCGGGGTCGGGTTGCGCCAGCACCTGTTCGGTCACCGTCACCTCATCAGGCACTGAAAGGCCCTGAAACGGTGATCCTTCGGGGAAGGGGGCCAGCGTTTTCGGCTCGCCCCAGCTCATGGCACCACCGACCGACCGCCCACCCTGGCGCAGGCGAACCGGCATCAACGGGTCTTCGTCGATCCGGTCAATATCGCTGGCGGCAAGGCGGGGGCCAGCAAAGCGCAAAAGTAAACCGCCCTTATCCAGCCATTTCAACAGGCCATCGGTTTGGGTTTGCGTCAGCTTGGCCACATCCGCCAACACGATCACATCGGGGCTGGCCAACAGCACATCGTCCAGTGACCCGTCAATCAGATCGGCGACAGGCGCCAAAGCTTTGCGCAAAAAATGCGTGGGCGACAGCAGTTGCAGCCCTTCACGGTCTTGCGGCGCACCAGAAATCAGCGCGATCTTGCGCCGCTTGAGGCTGTCATCGGTCAAGCTGACCGCCCCCGCCGACCGAATGCCCGCAATTTCGAATCGCGTCAGGCGGTTGCGCAGTTCTGGCGGCAGGGACAGATCGGCAGTTGCCGTCGCCGCACCAACGGCAAAATTCAGCGGCAGGCGGGCAAGTTCGCGGTCTATGCCGGATGGATCAGGGCCACGTGCGGACACTTCAACCAAAACACTTTCGCCCGCGGGCAGCCGCAGCGCGGACAGTTTGATCAAACCTTCGTCGAACGTGGCAGGTTGCAAAGCCAGAACCGGGCGCGGGCTTTGGAAAACGGACACGGATCCATGCGTATCCAGTGCCGCCAGCAAAACATCGCGGCCCGGATGGGCCAACCCATCTGACAGCCAGAAACTGTCAAAATCGCGGTCTGGCAGAGTCTTCGCCCAAACGCCCAATTCCCCCGGCACCCAAGCTTGCGGGGCAATCAGCGCCATGCGCCCGGCCAAGGCATCGGCCGCCTGAAACGCGGGCAGTGTTGGCACATCGGTCAGGCGCACCACGGCCACCGGGCGGCCCGTGCGGGCTGCATCCTCGATCAATGCCGTTGCCCGATCAATCCGGCGCGGCCAATCGCGGGCGTCGGCCCAGCTGGCATCCAGCAAAATCAGCAGTGGCCCCGTGCCCGGATCGCGGGTCTGCGGGTTCAAGACCGGGCCAGCAAAGGCGACAATTGCACCGCCCACCGCAAGCATCCGCAACAGCAGCAACCACCACGGGGTTTTGTCGGTTTCCGGCGTTTCGTCCGTCAGGCCAAGAAGCAGCGCCACCCCGGGAAACAGCCGCTTGATCGGCGCTGGCGGCACCGCGCGCAGCAGCAGCCACAAAATCGGCAAACCAATCAGGCCCAGCAAAAGCCACGGCGTTATAAACCCAAGGGGGCCAAGCATGAACATCAGCGCCGATCCTCCAGCGCGCGGTACGCCCACAGCAAAGCGGGCAAAGCACCACCGCCGGTATGGTGGCAATGGTAATGCCAGCCGGTTGCCCGTGCCAAGCTTTGCAAGCGATCTTTGCGTTCAGCCAGACGTGCCAGATAGCGGCTGCGCAAATCGCTTGCGCGCAGCGTCTCGTGGCTAAGACTGCCGCCCATGGACTGAAAGATCGTGCGGCCGTCAAAGGGAAACTCTTCTTCCGCCGGATCAAGGATCTGGATCAGCACACCACGCACACCTTGGTCAGCGGCGCGCGCCAAGCCGTCTTCGACCCCGGCGATATCGCCCAGAAAATCCGACAAGAACATCGCACGGCCATGCGATACCAAACCGCGCGCGTCGGGGCGGCCATAGTCTGCCGATGTCTCGGCATTTTCCAACATATTGCATAGCCGAAGCAGTTGCGCGCGGCCTGATCTTGGCGGTGCGGCATCGCCGGCAAGACCAACCCGTTCGCCTCCACGCAGCAACAAAACCGCCAGTGCCAAGGCCAAAAGCCTTGCGCGATCTGCCTTGGGCGCGCGCGCCTTATCGCCCGAAAACTGCATGGATTTTGACGGATCCACCCAAAGTGACACGGATTGCGCCGCCTGCCATTCGCGCTCTACCACGAAATGCGCATCCGACCGCGCCGATCTGCGCCAGTCGATCAACCGCGCCGGATCACCCGCATGGGCCGGGCGATATTGCCAAAACTCATCGCCCATGCCCTCCCTGCGGCGGCCATGTTCGCCCAGCATCACGGTTGATGCCAAATGTTCCGCCGATGCCAGCAAAGCGGGCAAGGACTGACCAAGCGCTTCTGCGCGCGGGCGAAGGGGGGCCTCGGCAATCGTCATGCAGCCGTCTCAAGCCCCAGAACGCGGGTTGCCACGCGGTCTATGATGCCGTGCAAGGTTTCGCCGCGCGCACGGGCGGCAAAGGAAAGCGACATACGGTGCGTCAACGCAGGCTTTGCAAGTGCCGCGACATCGGCAATCGACGGTGCCAGCCGCCCATCAAGCAGCGCCCGCGCCCGGACCGTCAGCATCAGGGCCTGCGCCGCGCGGGGGCCGGGGCCCCAGCTTAGCAGGCCTTCCAGTGCAGCACCTTCTGGCTCGCCCGGACGGCAAGCGCGCACAAGATCAAGGATCGCCTCAACCACCTTGTCGCCCACCGGCATGCGGCGCAGCACCGATTGTGCGGCCAGCAATTCATCGGCGGCAAAGACCTGATGCACCGTTGCCTCTTCTGCCCCGGTCGTGGCGATCAGAATATCGCGCTCCGTCGCGCGGTCTGGGTAATCAACATCGACTTGCAACAGGAAACGGTCAAGCTGTGCTTCGGGCAGCGGGTAGGTGCCTTCTTGTTCAATCGGGTTCTGCGTGGC
This sequence comes from Pseudorhodobacter sp., assembly GCA_043721855.1. Lineage (GTDB taxonomy): Bacteria > Pseudomonadota > Alphaproteobacteria > Rhodobacterales > Rhodobacteraceae > JACMNW01. The sequence goes on along the minus strand of JAYSPY010000129.1, from coordinate 35,622 downwards.
CAGCACATGGAACGGGCGGCCAAGCGGGCGGTGTTGCCCCGCAATGGTAACCTCGCGCTCCTGCATCGCTTGCAGCAGCGCCGACTGTGTGCGAGGTGAGGCGCGGTTGATCTCGTCCGCCATCAGCAACTGGCAAAATACCGGGCCTTCGATGAACCGGAATGCGCGCGTGCCATCTGCGGCAGTATCCAGCACTTCGGACCCCAGAATATCGGCTGGCATCAGATCGGGCGTAAACTGAATCCGGCTACCCTTCAGGCCCATTACGGTGGACAACGTATCGACCAGCCGCGTTTTGCCAAGACCAGGCAGCCCCACCAGCAGCGCATGTCCACCGCAAAGCAGTGCCGCCAGCACCAGATCAACCACTTTTTCCTGCCCGATAAATCGACGGTTGATGCTGGCCTTAGCCTCGGCCAGCCTACCCCCAAGGGTTTCAATCTCGGTCACAAGTGCGGCGGTATCGACCATGACAATGTTCCTTCAACCCATATATACCCCTATTAGACCGAAACTTAGCGCCCGGCACAAACGACAAAAGGCGAAAGCAGACAAATGATTGTGAAACCAACGGCAGAATCTGTGCTTGTCTCGGTTGGAGCGGCCACTGGCAAAGGTCCGCCACCGCTGCATTTGTGGAACCCGGCTTTTTGCGGCGACATTGATATGCGCATCGCGCGGGATGGAACATGGTTCTATCTGGGCACACCGATTGGCAGGCCGGGGTTGGTCAAGCTGTTTTCATCGATCATCAAACGGGAAGGCGATGCCTATTTTCTGGTGACTCCGGTGGAAAAAGTTGGGATAATCGTCGATGATGCGCCATTTCTGGCGATTGATCTGGATGCTGCGGGCGATGGTCACAACCAGCGCGTGACATTTACCACCCAAGTCGGCGATATAGCGGTTGCTGGCCCGGCGAATCCGCTGCGGGTGATGCGAGACGCTGAAACGGGTGAACCTTCACCCTACATCCTGATCCGAGCGAACCTGGAGGCTCTTATCGACCGCAAGTCATTTTACAGGCTCATTGATTTGTGCCAGCATACGCAGCACCAAGGGGCCGATTGGTTTGGCCTTTGGTCGGACGGTGTATTTTTCCCGATCATCTTGTCGGCAGACCTGCGCTGATGCCGCGTTTTGCTGCCAATCTGACCATGATGTTCACCGAAGCATCCATGCTGTCGCGCCCGCGTCACGCTCATAACGCTGGCTTTGACGGGGTTGAGGTGCTGTTTCCTTACGACCATTCCGCCAAGGAATGGGAGGAGGCGCTGGGCGGCATTCCCCTTGCCCTTATCAACGCGCCACCCGGCGATTGGGTGGCGGGTGACCGGGGCCACGCGGCGGTGCCAGGGGCCGAGAAAGCCTTTCGCAACAGCTTTTTAAAAGCCGCCGATCTGGCCATGCGTCTGGGTGCGGCGCGGGTCCATGTGATGGCAGGCATCGCGCGCGGGCCCGTGGCAGAACAAACCTATTGCGAAAATCTGGCTTGGGCGGCGGCGCAAACGCCTGACCTGAAGCTGTGCATCGAACCCCTGAATCCGGTTGATATGCCGGGTTACTTCCTGAACGATTTTGATCAGGCCGGGCGGTTGATCGACGATCTTGGCTTGCCGCAACTCGGGCTGCAATTCGATCTGTGGCACGCAGCCCGCCTGCATGGTGATGCAGATGCGGTGTGGGAAAAGCACAAACACCGGGTCAGCCATGTGCAAATCGCGGGCCTTTCCAACCGCAATGAACCGGGCGGTGGCGGCTTCGATCTGACCGGGCTTTGTGCCGATCTGGATGCCATGGGCTATGACGGCTGGGTTGCCGCCGAATACCGCCCCGCCAAAGCGACGGTGCAAGGGCTGGCTTGGCTGGCCGCGTTAAAGGGCCGCGCACAGATGATGGGTGCTTAAGGGAGGCGGCCTTGCCCCTTGCCTGCCAATCGCTAAACTGCAACCGATTTTACGATCAGAAAGCCCACCAATGCCAAATGCCGCGCCAGAGACTGAAATTGTCACCAAATGGAAAGTCGCCTGCGATGGCGGCGAAGGCGCTCTTGGTCATCCGCGCGTTTGGCTAAGTATCCCCGAAGAACGCGGTTGGGTCGAATGCGGCTATTGTGACAAGCGCTACATCATTGACCGCGCCCATGCGCATGATGATCACTAGGCTGGCGGCGTCTCATCAGTCCGTTCCGTCCATCTTCGTTTGGCGATAAGCTGCGAACAGCACGCGCAGAGCGATGGGAGAATTCGCGATGACATTCGGCAAGGGCCACCATCTGCATCTGATCGACGGATCGGCCTATATCTTTCGCGCCTATCACGCGTTGCCGCCGCTGACGCGCAAATCGGATGGCTTGCCGGTGGGGGCCGTCGCAGGGTTTTGCAACATCCTGTTCCGCTATCTGGAAGGCAACAAGTCTGGCGATGCACCCACGCATGTGGCGGTGATCTTCGATCATTCGTCAAAGACCTTCCGCAACGACATCTACCCCGCTTACAAAGCCAACCGCCCCGACCTGCCCGAAGACCTGCGCCCGCAATTCCCGCTGACACGCGACGCGACCCGCGCCTTCAACATCGCCTGCATCGAAACCGAGGGGTTTGAGGCCGACGACATCATCGCCACCCTGTCTTGCAAAGCCCGCGATGCGGGTGGCAACGTCACCATCATTTCATCCGACAAAGACCTGATGCAATTGGTCGGTGACGGCGTGGAAATGTTCGATCCCATGAAGCAAAAACGCATCGGCCCGGATGAGGTGTTCGAAAAATTCGGCGTCGCCCCGAACCGCGTGGTCGATGTGCAATCGCTGGCCGGGGATTCGGTCGATAACGTGCCGGGGGCGCCGGGCATCGGCATCAAGACCGCCGCTCTGCTGATCCAGGAATTCGGTGATCTGGAAACCCTGCTGGCGCGCGCGGGCGAAATTCCGCAACCCAAACGGCGCGCGGCGCTGGTGGACAATGCCGATCAGATCCGCATTTCCAAGCGGCTGGTGGCGCTGGATTGCGACATGCCGATTGATGTCACGCTGGAAAGCCTTGAGGTGACGCAGCCCGACGCTGACACCTTGCTGGGCTTTCTGAACCTGATGGAATTCCGCACCCTGACGCAGCGGGTGGCGACCAGCCTGAAAGTGGCCGCACCAGCGGTTGCATCGCCTCAACCAGCGGCAGGCGAGCCGAAAATTATTCATACGAATAATTTTCATGCCACCGCTCTGCCCTTCGACCATTCCGCCTACGATTGCGTCCGCGACGTCGACACCCTGACCCGCTGGATCGCCACCATCGTTGATCGCGGCCATGTCGCCGTGGATACCGAAACCACCAGCCTTGACGAAATGCGCGCCGAACTGGTGGGGATTTCACTGTGTGTTGAGGCCGGGCGCGCCTGCTACATTCCGCTCGGCCACAAACAAGGCGGCGGTGATCTGTTCGGATCATCCGACCTTAGCCCCGGCCAGATGCCGCTGGAACTGGCACTGCGCCTGTTAAAGCCTGTGCTGGAAGACGCCAGCATTCTGAAAATCGGCCAGAACATGAAATATGACGCCAAAATCTTTGCGCGTCATGGCATCAATGTGGCCCCGATTGATGACAGCATGCTGATGTCTTATGCCATGCATGCGGGCTTGCATATGCACGGCATGAACGCGCTGTCCGAGGAATATTTGGGCCATGCGCCGATCTCGATCAAAACCCTGCTCGGGTCTGGCAAAAGCCAGGTCACCTTCGACCGGGTGCCAATCGACGAAGCGGTGAAATACGCAGCCGAGGATGCCGATGTGACACTGCGGCTGTGGAAAACCTTCAAACCAAAGCTGCATGAAGCCCGTGTGACCACCGTTTATGAAACGCTGGAACGCCCGCTTGTGCCCGTTCTGGCGGCCATGGAAATGGCCGGCATTCAGGTGGACCGCGATACGCTATCGCGCATGTCGAACGCATTTGCGCAGAAAATGGCGGGGCTGGAGCATGAGATTCACACCCTTGCGGGCGAAAAATTCAACGTAGGATCGCCCAAGCAACTGGGCGAAATTCTGTTTGACAAGATGTCCTTGCCCGGCGGTGAAAAGGGCAAGACCGGGGCCTATGCGACAGGCGCGGATATTCTGGAAGACCTTGCAACCGAACACGAATTGCCGGGCCGCGTGCTGGATTGGCGGCAACTGGCCAAGCTGAAATCCACCTATACCGACGCGCTGCAAGACCATATCAACCCGGAAACCGGCCGCGTTCATACCAGCTATTCGATCACAGGGGCGGTCACGGGGCGGCTGGCGTCCACCGACCCGAACTTGCAAAACATCCCGATCCGCAGCGACGAAGGCCGCCGCATCCGCGAGGCGTTTGTGGCCCCGAAAGGCCGCGTTCTGGTCAGCCTTGATTACAGCCAGATTGAATTGCGCATCCTCGCGCATGTGGCGGATATTCCGGCGCTGAAGCAGGCCTTTGCCGATGGCTTGGACATTCACGCCATGACCGCGTCCGAGATGTTCAATGTGCCTTTGGAGGGCATGGACCCGATGGTGCGCCGTCAGGCCAAGGCCATCAACTTTGGCGTCATCTACGGCATTTCCGGTTTTGGTCTGGCCCGCAACCTGCGCATTCCGCGGGCCGAGGCGCAGGGGTTCATCGAACGCTATTTTGAGCGTTTCCCCGGCATCAAGGAATATATGAACGATACTGTCGCCTTCGCCAAAGAACATGGCTTTGTGCAAACGCTGTTTGGCCGCAAGATCCACACGCCAGAGATCAACGCCAAAGGCCCGCAAGCAGGTTTCGCCAAACGCGCCGCCATCAACGCGCCTATTCAGGGCACCGCCGCCGATGTGATCCGCCGCGCGATGATCCGGATGCCAGCCGCGATTGCCGGAATTGACGCCAAGATGCTGCTGCAAGTGCATGACGAATTGCTGTTTGAAGTGGCCGAAGATGCGGTAGACGCGCTGATCCCGGTGGCGCGCGATGTGATGGAAGGGGCGGCGGACCCGGCAGTAAAACTATCCGTCAAACTGACGGTGGAGGCGGGCCAGGGTGCCAATTGGGCCGCCGCGCATTAAGTGCTGCGCCCAAAATTTTTCGTACAAAAATTTTCGTCCCACCACTTCAGCCGCGATCTATTCGCACCTGATAGCAGTTGTTCCGCGCGGAACGGACATGCACATAGGCCACGGCGGGGTCGGCCAATAACGCCCCCGCATGCTCGATCATGCTGTCGGTCGCGATCACGCCGCCCGTGCCGTAAATGATGCGATCTGCCGCAGAATAGCCCCGAACGATAAAGTCGGGCGAATTCAAAACCGCTGGCAGGCTTTCGCCGCCACCCGCATCGCACGCATCCGCACACAAAAAGATCGGCCCCAGTTCAGCATAGGGTTGCAGTGCCGGAAACGGACGGTGGGCCAGCACCAGATACCCCGCACCTTTCGGAACCACATTCAGGCAATGGCGACAGGGAATACCGTCCCCGTCCGAGATGTGATGTTCCGGTGCCTGCCCGTTGGCATCCGGACCGCCTGCCTGATAGGCGCGCACGGTTTTGGTCGGGATCGGGGAAAAATGGATGGCCATGCGAATCTCCTTTACGCGTCATATGGCAAGACACGCCTGATGGCGGCGACCCGGATTTTGCGCATTCACATCTTTGTCAGCATTGGCCCAAGCGGGCGGCCCGCCAATATGTGCATGTGGTAATGCGGCACCTCCTGGTGGCCATGATCGCCAGCATTGGAAATTGTGCGGTAGCCCGGTGCACCCTGCCCCGGTGCCAAACCCGACTGCGCCACGATCTGCGCCGCCGCACGATGAAAATCAAGCAATTCCTCGGCCGAGGCTGCTGCCGCAAAATGATCGAAGTTTACGTAAGGCCCTTTGGGGATCACCAAAATATGAATCGGCGCTTGCGGGCCGATGTCGTGAAAAGCCAGAGTATGGGCGCTTTCCAGCACGGTCTTGTTGGGAATCTCGCCCCGCAGAATGCGGGCAAAGATGTTCTGATCGTCATAATCATAGGCCATCGGTCAATCCACAAATAGGTAATCGGTCTGCGCAATCTCGCGCGCTTGTGCTTCTGGAATACCAAGAAACGCCGCCAGAGGCAGGGTATTTTCATCAACGCTTGCCGATTGCCGCATGACGAAGAACTGATCAAAATTTGCGTCATGCAGCCGGTCGGATTCAAACCGCACATCGTAGCGGATGGTTGGCAAAAGCCGGTCGATGGTTTCTTGTGGCGTGGAAGCCCCGGCAAGGCCAACCCGTCTGGCATGGCCCAGCAAGAAGTCGTCGGTAAATTCACAGTCAATTTCCAACAACCGCACATCTGATTTATCGGCGTAAAAATCATGCATCAGGTCGACATCAGCCGGGTCGATGCAAATCACCAGCCGGTCCGCACCCCAGGTATCGAACAACATCCGCACCACGGCGCGCCTGTGGCGGGTGCGCTTTTCCAGCGTGGTCTGGATGCCGCCAAGATCAGGCAAAGCTGTTTCTGCCTCGTTGAACAGATAATCCACACAGGGCAGATTCGTCACTTTGCGAATCTTGTCGACCAGACGCTTGGCCACGTGCCATTTCTTGCACGTCACCATCAGCAAGCTGCGCCCCCGGCCGATACTGCTTTCGGTTTCCCAGAACCTTGGCGCAAAACGCCGACCGATCCGGCCCCTTCCCGTAAGAAACCGGTGCAAGCCGCGTCCCTCATTTGATATGGCAAACGTCGCGCCGGTGGCTGCATAAAGCTGCCCCAACCGATCTTTCAGCGACGCCGCCTCGGGCGAGATTTTGCGCGCGAACAGATAATCCTGGCTGATCAACAAATCATATTGATCATCATAAAAACTGACCGGCATGCCGTAGTCGGAAAACATCAGGAACGTCAGCGTGCGTGACCTGATCTCTGCCTCGGGCACCAGATGGCCCACGACCGTTTGAAAAAACGTCTCATCGGGGATCCAGGTGGTGCGGAAAAATCGCATCACATCGGGGCGTTTGGTGCAGAATGCCAACACCGCTTCTACCGTGCGGCGGCGCAGGCACCACCATTGGCTGCCGATCTGCATCTGAATGTCGGCAGGCACTTTTCGCGGCAGATTAAGCCACTTTTGCAGGTTCATAGAGGCATAAAACAACTGCTTTTGATTGCGTTCGTTGAACAAATGCCGGTAGATCAGCCGCTCTTCCTTGATGCCGGTCTTGATCCAGTCTGAATTGAAGAAATCGAAACTTTCGATGTAGTCAACTTCGGTGTCGTCCAGAAATTGGTGCACATATTGCGATGATTTGATCGGCATGCAGTCGCCCGACAGCATGTAAAAATGCGTAGCCCTCGGGAAAGCATCAACCGCCGCCCGCACCGCCAGCAACGTGGCCGCGATCAGGCTCCATTCACCCCAGCCACATTTTATGCGGCGCTTGGCAAATGTGACCGAAGCGTTGCCGGCCAAAGCTGTGCGAATGCGGTCAAAATCGGCGGATTTTGCCCGGCCATCAAAATGAATGGCAATGAGGTCACCGGTCGCAGTCAGCCGCTCTGCCTGCGCAATAACCCCGGCAGGATCTTTGTGACACAGAAGGATATAGGCGATTTTTGCCATTGAGTGCACTCTACTTGCCGAAATCTGCGCATTGTTTCCATAGATAGCTTTATCAGCCATTGAAAATACAGCATTTGTTTGCTTTTTTAGGGTCAATTGTTATGGGTGGTTACTTACGCCGCGCAGATTTGCAGGAGACAAGATTGAATGGGGTTTCCCGGCACCTGGATGACGGAAAGCGAAAGTGTGGTTTACCGCGTGGTGCCCAAATGCGCGTGCTCTTCCATCGGACAGATCATGTTCTATTCGGACCATGGGAAATTCTACGATGGCGATATTCATGATGCGACCAGCGGCATGCACAAATGGGCGATCGAGGCGAGCCAGCCAAAGATTGAAGCCAATGTCAAAAACCATAGCTCTTACGCGTTTACCTGTGTGCGCAACCCTTACACGCGCATTCTGTCGTCATTCTTTGACAAAATCTGTGGCGTGCAGCGCAACGGCAAACGCTATCGCGGCAATATGGTGCCGCTGCTGACGCAGAAATATGGCATCGACGTGGGCGGTGATGATGGCACCGCCGAATTTGACCAAATCGCATCTTTCCGTCGGTTTTTGCTGTTTGCACGCGACACCATTCGCTGGCGCAAACCAATGGAGCCGGACATTCATTGGTCAGCCATGGCAGGGCATGTCTCAACCTTTATTGTGAACGGTGGGCGATACGACCACATCTTTTTCACCGAAGATTTCGATGCGGGCATGCAGCACGTGCTGAGCAACATCAAAACTGCGCATAAGGTGAACCTCAAAAAGATCCCAAAATTCAACGAAAGCGAAGGCCACGGGCCGAAGCGACTGCACCCGGTTGAAGATTACTTTGACGATCTGTCGCAGCATTTGATGTGGGAAATCTACAAGCGCGATTTTCAGCTGTTCAAATACGATTTCGACACTCCGGCCAACAAGATGCCACTTGGCCCGGTTGATCTGGCCGAGGTGCACGCGAAGCTTGGGGAATAAGGCGTTTTTTGCCGAAAAGCGGGGGTTTCACACCCCCGCACCCCCGTGGGATATTTGTACCGAGATGAAAATCAGATCAGCCCGTCTTTGCGGAACAGTGATTTCAAATCCGTCTCAGGCCGCGCGCCAAAATGGCTGATCACTTCTGCTGCGGCAACGCAGCCCATGCGCCCGCAAACAGCAAGGCTTTGCCCGGTAGCCATGCCATACAGGAAACCTGCTGCAAACTGATCCCCCGCCCCTGTGGCATCGACGGGAACTATGCGGTGGACGGGCACGATGGCCTGTTCATCGCCGCGCACGACAATCACATCATGGCCCGACCTTGTGCAAACAATAAGGCCAGAGTCTCGCGCCGCCTGTTCCAGCGCCGATGACAGATCGGTTTCATAAAGCGACGACCATTCGTGTTCGTTGCCGATCACATAGTCCAAGTCCTTGACCAAACGTCGAAAATCATCGCGGTGCCGGTCCACGCAGAACGGGTCTGACAGCGCAATCCCCGCCTTGCCACCCGCCGCATGGCAAAGCTGTACCGCGCGTTCAAAAGCCTGTTTGCCCTTTGGTTTATCGTAAAGATAGCCTTCCAGAAACAGAAACTCGGCCTGCCCCGCCACGCCGTCTGACACGTCAACCGGGCCAAGCTCCGATGAAATTCCCAGATAGGTGTTCATCGACCGCTCACCATCGGGCGACACAAAGATCATCGACCGCGAGGTTGGCAGATCGCCGCCCGGCACCGGCGGATTGACAAAATCTGTGCCATTATCAGCCATGGTCCTGGCGTAAAAACGGCCCAAAGCATCATCATGAACGCGCCCGATGAACGCGGTTGTCAGTCCAAGGTTACCCAAGCCCGCCAGCGTGTTGGCCACCGATCCGCCCGGGGCCTGCACCCGGTCTTTCATGGCCCCATACAGCACTTCGCCCCGGTCCCGTTCGACCAGTTGCATGATGCCCTTTTCGATGCCCATCAGTTCGATAAAGCTGTCATCGGCGGTGGTGAATACATCAACGATGGCATTGCCGATGCCAACGACCTGGTATGATTTCATTCGGTTTTATCCTCAAAAAGACAATAGTCGCGGATCTGGCAGCCGCTGCATTTTGGCTTGCGCGCCACGCAGATATAGCGGCCATGCAAGATCATCCAGTGATGCGCGTGCTGTTGATATTCGGCGGGCACATTATCCTCGATTGCGCGTTCCACCGCATCGACATCGCGGCCTGGTGCTATGCCAGACCGATTGCCAAGCCGGAAGATATGCGTATCGACCGCTTGGGCAGGTTGGCCAAACCACATGTTCAAAACCACATTCGCAGTCTTGCGCCCTACCCCCGGCAGCAAGATCAGCGCCGCGCGCGATGACGGCACTTCGCCGCCAAAATCATCGACCAGTATTTGGCTTAGCCGCATCACATTGCGCGCCTTGGTGCGAAACAGGCCGATGGTCTTGATCGCTTGGATCAGCGCATCTTCGCCCAGATCCAGCATCTTTTGCGGGGTGTCAGCCACAGCAAACAAAGGCCGCACGGCTTTGTTCACACCCAGATCGGTTGACTGCGCGGACAGCGCCACCGCCACAACCAGCGTATATGCGTTCAGATGGTGCAATTCACCTTTCGGTTCCGGCTCTGTCGCCTGAAACCTGGAAAAGACCGCGTGCAGAGCGCCATAAGAAAGCTGTTTAACCATAGGGGCGATATGCATCAGCAGGCACGATCCGGCAAGGCAGAAGGCGCAAATTCCGGGTCGTATGCGGCACAGCGCCATACTATTGTTGTGCAACAGGAGATTGCCATGACCGACGCGCCAGACACACCTGCCTATCATTATTCCGTAATCGCGCGTGCCCTGCGCCATATTGATGACGGCGGGCCGTCCCTTACTCTGGAAGACCTCGCCACCCGCATGGGGATGAGTGCGGCCCATTTCCAGCGCGTGTTTTCGCAGTGGGTTGGCGTGTCGCCCAAGCGGTATCAGCAATACCTGACGTTGGATCACGCCAAACGGCTGCTGGCAGAGCGGTTTTCGGTGCTGGATGCGTCGCACGCCACGGGCCTGTCGGGCGGTGGGCGTTTGCACGATTTGTTCTTGCGCTGGGAAGCGATGAGCCCCGGCGAGTATGCCCGTGGCGGTGCAGGTTTGACCATTTCATGGGGCCTGTTCCCCACACCGTTTGGGCAGGCTCTGGCGATGGCGACTGATCGCGGGCTGTGCGGGCTGGCGTTCACCGACGAAGCGGGTTTTGACGTTGCCATGGCTGATATGACCGGGCGCTGGCCCAAGGCTGCGTATCTGCATGATGATGCAACGGTTGCCCCCTTCATCGCTTTGGCCTTTGGTGGCACCAGCCCAACCGAAACCCGTCTTCACCTGATCGGCGCACCATTCCAGATAAAGGTTTGGGAGGCGCTTTTGCAAATTCCCACTGGCCATGTCACCACCTATTCTGAAATCGCCGGGGCGGTTGGTCACGCGAATGCCGTGCGCGCCGTCGGCACGGCTGTGGGCCGCAATCCGATCAGTTGGCTGATCCCTTGTCACCGCGCCATGCGCAAATCTGGCGGGCTTGGCGGCTATCACTGGGGCCTGCCCATCAAACGCGCCATGCTGGCATGGGAGGCCGCGCGCACAGATTTGTGATGGGCGGAAATCAGCCGCCCCAAGGCACCGTCTTTCGCAGGCGCGCGGCGGTTGCTATAAGACCGCACAAGCCCGGCAAACGGGCCTTTTCATGAGGCAGCAGATATGAACTTCAAAACACCCTTGATCGTGGCAACACTTGGAATCTTTACGCTTTCGGCGTGCGCGATTGACCCTAATGCTTTTCCCGGTGATCCGAACGCCCGCACAAAAGGCGGCGCCGTCACCGGTGCGTTGATCGGCGGCGTATTGGGTGCCAACAGTGGCGGCAAAAACAGCTTCGGCAAAGCCTTGGTCGGTGCAGGCATAGGTGCCGCCATTGGTGGTGCCATCGGCAACAACCTTGACCAGCAGGCGGCGGATTTGCGGGCTGTGAACGGCAATTTCACCGTCACCAACAACGGCAGTTACTTGGTTGTGAACATGCCGCAAGACCTGTTGTTCACCACAGGCAGTGCGGCTTTGCGCCCCGATTTGACCCAAGATATCAAAGCTATCGCCAACAATCTGCAGCAATACCCGAACAGTCAGATCGAAGTGATCGGTCATACCGACAATACCGGCTCGTCTGCGCTGAACCAAGATTTGTCGCAACGCCGCGCGGTTTCCGTGGCCGAGGTTTTGCGCGGCGCGGGCGTGCCGAACGGTCGCATCGCGGCGTATGGCCGTGGCGAAGACCAGCCTTTGCCAACCGCGTCGAACCTGACGCCAGAAGGCCGTGCGCAGAACCGCCGGGTGGAGATTATCATTCGTCCAACCGCGTAAAAACACGCGTCTACCGTCAAAGAACAGCCGGGGCTTGCCCCGGCTGTTTTTTTATTGCGCTTCTTGCCATGTGGTCTAAAGATTTCACCAATTCTGGGGAAAGCCATGCCATTTCTGAAAATTCAGGCCGAAAAACTATCGCTCTCGGTCGTGCGCCAAATTGAACTGCTCATCTTGCGCGGCATTTTGCGGCCCGGTGAACGTCTTCCAGCAGAGCGCGACCTGTCTGAACGCCTTGGTGTATCACGCCCGTCCCTGCGCGAAGCCGTTGCCGATTTGCACGCTCGAGGTCTGCTTAGCAGCCGCCCTGGCGCCGGGATTTATGTGGCCGATGTGCTGGGGTCTGCGTTCTCCGAAGGACTGGTGCAACTTTTCGCGAGCCATGAAGAGGCGGTCTTCGACTACATTGCCTTTCGCCGTGATATGGAAGGCTTGGCCGCAGAACGCGCAGCGACGCTTGGATCTGACACGGATTTGCTGGTCATCAACACCATTTTCGAAAAAATGGAAGCGGCCCATAGCAAACGCGATCCCACGGACGAGGCCGCACTGGACGCCGAATTTCACATGGCCATTATCGAGGCCAGCCACAACATCATCATGCTGCATATGATGCGCTCGATGTTCGATTTATTGCGCCAAGGCGTGTTTTACAATCGCCAGATTATCTTCAAACAACGCATGACGCGCGAAGCTTTACTAGATCAACACCGCCAAGTGAACATCGGCCTGCAAGCGCGCGATCCGGTGGCGGCACGTGCGGCAGTGGTGGCGCATTTAAACTATGTCGAGGGATCGCTGGCGGCCCAGATCAAGGCAGATCGCAACGAAGCGGTGGCCAAGCAGCGGTTTGAACACGAACGAAACCGATAGCGACACCTGCAATAGCAAAGGCCCGATCCTGCGACCGGGCCACTGCTAAATCTGTGCAAAGTCAGTGCAAGCGCGCTTCAACCTGCCCAATCGCATCATCAATCGACAATGCTGCGGTTTCTGCTGTCATCTGATTTGCCAAAACGTCACCGGCAACGGCAACAGCAACCGATATCGCGCGTTCTTTTACCTGACGCAAGGCCGACGCTTCGGCGGATGCAATCTGGTCTTGTGCGGCAGCCAACCGCCGGGCAATCGCCGTTTTCAGATCAGCTTTGGCCTGTTTGGCCGCTGCCAAGGCTTCTTCGCGGGCACTTGCAACGATGCGGTCCGACTGTTCCTGCACTTCGCGTTGCTTACGCTCATAAGACGCCAAAATCGCCTTGGCCTCGTCACGCAGAGTGCGGGCTTCTTCCAGATCAGCCTTGATCTGCACCGCGCGCGCATCCAAAATTCCCGTCACCTTGGCCGGAACGCCAAAGTAAACCAGCGCACCAATAAAGATGATAAACGCAATCAAAACAACGAATTCAGTGTTATTGAGCGAGATGAACGGGCCTTCAGCGGCCATCGCGGGCTGGGCCGCCAAGACCAAAGCAAGACTTAGTTTTTTCATGGCCTTATCCCTTCAATCTGGCAGCAACAGCCGCCGTGATTGATTTTGCATCCGCCTTGCCACCCAAAGCCATCACCAATTCGCGTGCAGTGTCTTTGGCCACCTCTGTGATTGCATCCAGCGCGCCAGCTTTGATTTCAGTGATCTTTGCCTCTGATTCAACCGCTTTCGCCGCGATGTCTGCATCTGCCTTCGCTATCGCCAAATCCAGATCTTTCTGGATATCAGCTTTTGCCGAAGCTACAATTTTAGCAGCCTCACCCCGCGCTGCGGCCAACGCGTCATTGTAGGCGCGTTCGGCCTGCACGGCCTTTTGCTTGAATTCCTCTGCGGCCGCCAGATCATTGGTGATCGTGCCACTGCGTTCGGCCAGTACAGCACCGATCCGTGGCAAGGCCACGCGGGTCAGCACCAGATAAATGATCACAAGCGTCACCGCCAACCAGAAAATCTGGTTCGGGAACGTGTCGAAGTTCAGCTGCGGCAGGCCGGTTGCCTCGGCTTGTTCTGCACCGGCTTCGGTCGCTGTTGTCGCCATAATCGTCTCCTTGCGGAACCTGAAATTGCCCGGCGGGGCTGCGTGCCCCACCGGAAGCTAGGCCCTGACGGATCAGACTGCGAACAGCAGCAAAAGGGCGATCAGGAACGAAAAGATACCCAGTGCTTCGGCAAACGCGATGCCGACGAACAGGTTTGCCATTTGGCCGGGGGCCGCTGATGGGTTGCGAAGTGCGCCTGCAAGGAAGTTCCCTGCAATATGGCCCACGCCGATACCAGCACCGCCGAGGCCAATCGTGGCCAGGCCTGCGCCGATGAACTTACCCATTTGTGCGATATCGCCTTCCATAGTCGTGCTCCTTTTTGGAATTTAGCATTGGTTGTTAGGATGAAAGACCCAAACGGGGCCCTAGTGATGGGCGCCGCCCACTGCGTCCCGCAAGTAAACGCAGGTCAAAATCGTGAATACATAGGCCTGAACAACGGCCACCAGCAGCTCCAGCCCGTAGATCGCCGCGATCGACAGGATCGGCACCACTGATGCCACACCCAAAGCACCGGCAAAACCTGCAAAGACCTTGATCACAGCGTGGCCCGCCATGATGTTGCCGCCCAGACGAATGGAATGGCTAAGCGGGCGGACGAAGTAGGAAATAATCTCGATCAGCGCCAGAACCGGCCGTAAAACCAGCGGCGCGGATGAAACCCAGAACATGCCCAGAAAGCCGATGCCCTGATTTGCAAAGCCAAGAATGGTGACCGACAGGAACACCAGCAGCGCCAGCGTTGCCGTCACGGCAAAGTGCGACGTGGTGGAAAAGCTGCCCGGGATCAGCCCCAGAAGGTTGGCCAACACGATGAACATGAACAGGGTCATCACGTAGGGAAAATATTTGATGCCATCGTGTCCGGTGACTTCTTCGACCATGTTATGGATAAAGCCATACAACATTTCGCCAACGGATTGCAGTCGGGTCGGGATGATCGAACGGCGGCTGGTTCCCACAACCAGCAGGGCGATCACGCCCAAAACGACGATGCCCATCCACAGCGTGACGTTGGTTGGCGTATACCAGTGGATCGCATCGCCGCCAAAAAGCGGCTTCACGATGAACTGCTCCATCGGATGGATGTTCAGCTTGCTGGTCTCTTCGCCCGCCATTGATCAATCCTCTTCTTCGTCATCTGCGGGGGAACCCGCAACATTCTTTGCGGCGGGATAGTCAGCCGTATTCTTCGCCGCAAGTTGTTTTGCGGTGCCGAGCATGGTTTTTATGCCCGCCGCGAAACCGATCAAAGAAAAGATCACCAGAAACAGCGGCAGCGTTCCGAAAACCGCGTCCAGCCCGTATCCGATCCCCATGCCCAGCAACATGCCGGTCACAAGTTCGATGATCATTCTCCAGGCAACCTCGCCTTGCGAAAATCCTTTGACCGTGTTGGTTTTTTCCCGCGCCGGTTTTCCCTTGATCCGTTCGATGCGGGCTTCAAGCTGCCGCAGTCTTTCGGAATCGGGTTCATTCGGCATGGAATTTCCGCCTTTTCAGTCGACAGATATCTACGGGGGGGTGGGGAGTGAGTCAAGCAATGGGTATCACGTGTGATACGATTGTTAAATTGTTGAAATAGTTGTATTAAACCTGTGCCATTCATGGATTATTAAGCGTGATACGCGGGGTGCACACCTGCATCGACTGCCTGCACCATATTCAACCAAATGGTTGACGATCCCGCCCCGCCCGGCCAACACTGCCGTCATGAGCCATGCCCTCGATGCCACTTTCGCCGCCCTGTCCGACCCAACCCGCCGGGCGATTTTGACGATGTTGTTGGAAGACGACATGGCGGTGACCGATGTGGCAGAGCCGTTCGCGATGTCACTGGCGGCGATATCCAAGCATCTGGCCGTGCTGGCCGAGGCGGGGCTGATCACCCAGGAAAAACGCGGCCGGGTGAAATGGTGCAAACTGGACCCGGATGCCATGCGGGGGGGGTCGGTCTGGATGCAGGGGTTCGGCCAATTCGACCCGGTCGATCTGGATGATTTCGAGCGGTTTCTGGCAGCGGAGATTGAGGGGTAGTTGGGGAGGGATGACTGCGCCTTTGAGCTAAAGGCACACATTTTTCTTGTCGCTTTAACCATTCATAAGCCACGGTTAGAGACGGCGGATCAGATTTTTAATCCAGCTCATACTAAACTCAATCGCCCATTCCGTCTGCGGACGCGACAAGCTTGGCATTTCAGAACTACCAGCTCCGTGTCCGAACGGGTTGCGAACACAAGTGAAAAACTCCTTTAGGGATGCTCTTTCCCAAGGCAAGATGAACCCGCTCGTTTTCGACGCGAGGTTATCGATATAATTATGCGCACCTTTTTCACCTCTGTGGGTCCAGCCTCTTTTATCGGAAATGATCTTGATTGTGCTTTCCAAAGCGCGGGCCGCGTAAAAAGCAGGGTCGCGCCCATCGCTATCCCGAAGGTCAAGCGCATTCTTCATGTCCACATCGACATTCTGCCAAACGGGGTCAGCTACCAACATCCAAAATGGTGTCTCAACCTGTTTCTGCACTAAGTCATCGGTCGAGATCTGGATGAAGCCGTTGTGGTAGTTCAGCGGGTATCCCGCCTGCCGGAACCGAGCGTTTAGCTCATCAACATTTGTCTGAAACCCCGCTGTTCTCAACTCTCGCGCCACGCGGGCGTCACGCTGCGGGTCACCCGGCATTCTAATCCCTCTACTTTGCAAGGTGGCGACTAGCCGCTCGCCATCGGTAATGGCAGAGGCATTCATCGCAGAAATTTCGTTTTGTCGTGCTTGGAAGCCAAGTTCGATAAGACTGAGGCGCTCTTTGACATGGACGTCAGGAGAGCCCAAGGCTGGATTGGTTAGCCAACTCTCGCAGACGCTGATCATTGCCCTTTTGTAGGACTGAACGTTATCGTTGCCATTCCATTTTGTTGTGTATGAAGAATACTGTGGCGACAACTCTTTGGCACCAAGTTCCCGTGAAAGTTTGCTGTGTAAACCGGTCCAAAATGCAACGCCCATCGGGGCTTCTTTACCGTCGCAATAATATGGATAGATATCTTCAGCGAGAATGCGAAATGCTTGAACGAGGAGGCGTCTATCCCGCTCCTCAAAGGTGTCGCGCATCGGGATATCTTCATAGCGGCGGGCAAAAATGTCTATTAACATACTGACATAGAATAGCATTTAAAAGGAGATGCAAGCAGTCTTGACCAAAGCCGTCCTGCCCGTTCAACTACCAACCAAAACTACAAATTACTAACACAAAGTATCAAGTTGCGCTCCCCAATGAGCAATTTGTCCAGAAATACTCTCACCTCATCCCCCCCCAAAAAACCACCCCCCATACTCCGCCCTTAACACATTCTTCTGCACCTTCCCCATGGCGTTTCTTGGCAGATCCGCCATCACAACCGCCCCTTTCGGATGTTTGAAGCGGGCGAGTCGGGTGTGCAGGGTTTCCAGCACTTGATCCAAATCCAGCACCGCCCCCGGCGCGGCCGTCAGCACGGCGAACACGGCTTCGCCGAAATCGGGATGCGGCAGGCCGATGACGGCGGATTCCAGCACGCCCGGCAGGGCATCGAGCAGCAGTTCAACCTCGCGTGGGTAGATGTTGAAGCCGCCGGAAATGATCAGGTCTTTCTGGCGGCCAACGATGTGCAGGTAGCCACCCCCATCAAACATGCCAAGATCGCCGGTGATGAAAAAGCCGTTTTCGCGCAGGTCTTCGCGGGTTTTTTCAGGCATGTTCCAGTAGCCTTTGAAAACGTTGGGGCCGCGCACCTCGATCATTCCGGTTTGCCCTTGGGGCAGGGTTATGCCGTTTTCGGTGATTTTCACCTCGATCCCCGGCAGAGGCTGGCCGACAGTGCCTGCGCGCCGCTCGCCTATACAGGGGTTGGAGGTGTTCATGTTGGTTTCCGTCATGCCGTAGCGTTCGAGGATTTTTTGACCCGTGCGGGCCGCAAATTCGCGGTGGGTATCTGACAGCAACGGTGCCGAGCCGGAGATGAACAGGCGCATATGGGCGGCGGCGGTTTGTGTAAATCGGGGATCATCCAGCAGGCGGGTGTAGAAGGTGGGCACGCCCATCATCACGGTGGCGCGGGGAAGGTGGGCAAGGGCGGTATCAGGGTGGAATACGGGCAAAAAGATCATCGCGGCGCGCGCCAGCAGGGCCACGTTGGTGGCCACAAACAGGCCGTGGGTGTGAAAGATCGGCAGGGCGTGCAGCAGGGTATCTTTGGCGGTGAACTGCCAGAGGCTGGCAAGGGTTTGCGCGTTGGACAGCAGGTTTTCGTGGGTGAGCATCGCCCCCTTGGAACGGCCGGTGGTGCCAGAGGTGTAAAGGAGGGCCGCGAGATCACCGGGCGCGCGCGGAATGGGGGTGAAGGTGTCGGGCGCATGGATTGCGGCGTCGGTCAGGCTGCCCGTGCCATCGGCGTTTAAGGTTAATAGCGCAGTTTGGCGGGTGAGGGCGGCGATAGTTTCGGCGCGGGCGGCGTCGCAGACCAGCAGGCTTGGGGTGGCGTCGGCGATGAAATAGGCAAGCTCCGCATCGGTATAGGCGGGGTTCAGCGGCAGGAAAACCGCGCCAAGGGCTGTGCATGCGCCGTAAAGGGCGAGGCCTTCGGGGGATTTGGCAATTTGCGCGGCAACCCGGTCACCCGGCGCAATTCCGTTTGATTGCAGGGTGTTGGCAATGCGGCAGATCAGGCTGTGGAACGCATCGCCGGTGATTTCAGAACCGTCGGGCAGGATCAACAGCGGAGTGGTTTTGCCTTGTAAGGCTGCAAAAAGGGCATCAAAAAGCGGGTTTGCCACGGCGATGTTTCCTGAATTTTAACGCTTGGCTGGCATAGCATTGGGCAGGTGCTTGCATCAAGGGAGGCGCGGATGACGGGATTATTGTTGCTGAATGGAAAGCGGATTGTTTCGAATTATTCCGATATCGCCGTGACATGTCCTTTTCAGCGCCCAAGTTTTGCCGTGCTGTCAGATGACAACCAGCAGTATAGTTCGCTTCATAGGGAGACGATTATGAAATACGCCACTGCCCTGCTTGCCCGCCTTGGGTTAACCGCGAAAGCCGAACCCTGTGATGCGTTTGTGGTGCGCCTGCGCAAGTTAGAGATGCGCGAAGCCAAACGTGCGGGTCGTCAAAGCCTGTTCAGAAATCAATCGACACACCAGGCAGCCTGATTTCGCGCAGCAGATCGCGGACCTCTTGCCGCGCCGCGATATTGGATATGTTCAGCTGGTCAACCCCGGTATCCTTGAGGTCCAACAAGGTCAGCCCGCGTGGGAACAATTCGCGGAAGATCACGCGTTCGGAAAAACCGGGGGCGACGCGAAAGCCAATGCGCTTGGACAGGTCTTCCAACGCCGCGCCGACCTTTTTCTTGTTGTGCATCTGTTGTGCGCCAAGACGGTTGCGCAGAACGATCCAGTCAATCGGCTTCAGCCCCGCCTGCGCACGAAGCTGCCGCGCGTTCCAGACCATTTCGGAATAGATCGAGGGGCCTTTGACGCGGCCGGTTTCATAATCCATCCGGGCCAGCAGATCGAAATCAATGAAACTGTCGTTCAAGGGCGTGATCAGGGTATCGGCCAGCGAATGGGCAACCTGGCTTAGGCGGGTGTGCGAGCCGGGGCAATCGATCATGATGAAATCGGACGTGGGTTCCAGTGCCGAAATGGCGGCAGAAAGGCGGTGATCATAGGCGTTTTCGCCTGCCGGAATGGTGGCCGGGTCGATATCAGGCATGTCTTGGTAATTTGGCGATGGCAGTGTCAGTCCGGTACGGCGCAGGTAGGCCAAGCGATTTTCGACATAGCGCCCGAAACTGCGTTGCCGCAAATCAAGATCCAGCGCACCCACCCTATGGCCCATCCGCACAAGGGCGGTTGCCACATGCATACAGGTGGTCGATTTGCCCGACCCGCCCTTTTCGTTCCCGACAACGATAATATGCGCCATGGTTGGACCGCACCCCCAGCAACCTGCAATATGCGTTATTGCCAAGGCTTTCTGCCAGAGGGAAGCCTTTTCTGCCGATTGATGCCGGAAGTTGGGTATTGCCCTGTTGCGCGCAACACTATCCGATCAATTTATCGCAGCGCACAAAGACACTGCCATCCGTTCCCGTCTTATTGTCTGTGTCCAAACCAAATACCTAAGATATCGCGTCAGCTGACAGGATCAGACAGCCCGTTTCACCATCGCGGTATCGCCGCATGTTTACTCGGTTGCCGCTTGCTGAGGTGACTGTGAACGCGATACCAACAAAAAACAGTGCCGTCGCTGCAGGAAACCGATTTCTGCCAGGTAAATTTCGCTTCGCGACCGTCATGTCCAAGCCGAAGGCGCGACGGTTTTTGCGCAGAAGTCATATCAGGGACGGCTTGCAGCCCCCAAACCCGTTCGGCGCGGTTTTGCACATCATTTGCCAAAGCGGCAAAGAAACGATGGGACGACACACTTCAGCGTAAAAAGTCTGCCGCCCATAAAAATGTGCCCAGATTGAACCGGAAATGAAAACGCCGCCCGGACTGGGGCGGCGTTCTTGGTACAAGCTTTGGTTCAGAAGCCCAAGCCGGAATACTTGTTCTTGAACTTGGACACGCGGCCGCCGGTATCCAGCAGTTTGGCCGAACCGCCGGTCCAGGCAGGGTGCACGGAAGGATCAATGTCCAAAGACATCTGATCGCCTTCCTTGCCCCATGTGGTGCGGGTTTGGAAAATGGTGCCATCGGTCATTTTTACGTTGATCACGTGATAGTCGGGGTGAATTTCTGATTTCATCGGTCCGGTCCTTACGCGCTGACTGGGGAAGATGTGGCTGGGGAAGATGTGGCCGGGGCTTTGTAATTGGTATCTTCCATGATCCGGGCGGATTTGCCGCGACGATCACGCAGATAATACAGCTTGGCGCGGCGCACACGGCCACGACGAACAACTTCGATGCTGTCGATGTTGGTGGAATACAGCGGAAAAACCCGCTCCACACCTTCGCCGAACGAGATTTTACGTACGGTGAAGCTGGCAGAAATGGTCGCCCCACCTTTGCGGCCGATGACCACACCTTCGTAAATCTGCACGCGGCTTCGGGTGCCTTCGGTTACTTTGTAACCGACTTTGACAGTATCACCGGCCTTGAAATCCGGGATGGTCTTGCCGAGAGCCGCAATTTGTTCGGCCTCGATCTGCGCGATAAGGTTCATGCGCGTCGTCCTTTCAATGCTCAGGGTTTGCCCCCGAAATGATGCCGCACCAGAGCTTTGGTCTTCTACCCGGGTCCACACCACGCAAGGTATGCCCGCCAGAGATGGGGCCTGCTGTTTTTAGTCCGATATTCGGGCCGCACCCGGCGAAGGAAACGGATGCTCTGGCCAAAAGGAATCGGGCCCGTTGGGTGTTTAGACCCCGGACTAGTGGCGTATAGGGTTTAGGGGGGGATGGGTCAAGGGGATGGGGGTGCGCCTTTGAGTGCTTAAAGCACTGCAACGGGTCATGGCCCGCGCCTGGACCAATCTGGAAACTCTCTGGGAGAGAGTTTCTTGGTCCGTTGCCAATAGGCGAAACGCCGTTTGGGCAAG
Organism: Pseudorhodobacter sp.; assembly: GCA_043721855.1. Taxonomy (GTDB): domain Bacteria; phylum Pseudomonadota; class Alphaproteobacteria; order Rhodobacterales; family Rhodobacteraceae; genus JACMNW01. The sequence goes on along the minus strand of JAYSPY010000129.1, from coordinate 14,023 downwards.
GGAAAATCAGCTTGTTCCAACGAATGGGCAAACAGGGCAGCGCCTGTCTGGCTGGTGCGTGAACACGCGCCTGCCGGGGCAGGCAGGCGCGGCCCTAGTTGATTGAAATCAAATACAATAAGAAAACGAATTGGGCATGCCAAGCTGCCATTAGTTATTTGGATGTGCCCTTCAAATACACTTCCCACAAATCCGGCCTGCGCTCTTTTGTAATCGCCTCGGCCTGTGCTTTGCGCCATCTGGCGATTTCACCGTGATGGCCCGATTGCAGCACATCGGGGATCGGGCGGTCGTTCCACACCACGGGCCGTGTGAACTGCGGAAATTCCAGCAGTCCATGGGAAAACGATTCCTCCTCGGTTGATGCTTGGTTGCCCAGCACGTTCGGCAGCAGGCGCACGGTTGCATCCAGCAGGGCCTGCGCGGCAATTTCGCCCCCAGTCAGAATGAAATCGCCAAGGCTGACCTCTTCCACATCGTGGTGATCCAGCACGCGCTGATCAACGCCTTCAAAGCGGCCACACAGCATCGTCAGACCATCACAGGCAGCAAAACATCTGGCCATGGCCTGATCAAAGGGTTTGCCACGCGGCGAGAGGTAAATGATGGGCCATCGCGCTTTTGGCATGCCCGTCGCGGCGGCGGAAAACGCACGATCCACCACATCGGCGCGCAGAACCATGCCGGCACCGCCGCCTGCCGGACTGTCATCGACATTGCGATGTTTGCCGTCCCCCAGCGAGCGCAGATCGATGGTATCAAGACGCCACAGCCCTTGGTCCAGCGCTTTGCCGGTAAGCGAAAGGCCAAGTGTGCCGGGAAATGCTTCGGGGAACAGGGTGATCACCCGCGCTTCCCAAGCGCCTTTGACGCGGGGGGCACCTTCCATCAGATCACGCGGCGCAAGCGACGCGGCTATGGTCAGCCTGCCGTGCGATTTCAGTTTGGGATCGGCTGCATCAGTCATACCGGGGTTTTAGCGGGAAAGTTTGGTGCCGGATAGGGGGTCAGGGCGAAGTGCGGTCCGCGGCTGATGACGCGTCCGCAGAGGGCGCGTTGACGGGCGGCGTTTGCTGCGACGTTGCATCAGCATCCGGCATGGGGGGCTGCGCCCAAGGATCCCAGATCAAGCGGGCCAGCGGAATTGACAAGAACGACATGCCAACGGGTAAAAACACAGAAAACCCGGTCATGACGCCCAAAATGCCCCCAAGGCCGCGACCGATGGCAAAAAGTACAACCACAAACAAAAGCTGCACGGCAGCGCGGGCGGCGATGGCAACCCAAGCATCGGCTGACAACCATTCGCTTTTGTTGATAGGAAATTCATAGGGCTGTAAAATGATCAGCCACAGCACGAAGATCGTTGTGAACACGGGCACAAGGCCCCAGCCAAAGCCCGCCAAGCCAGCCAAAAGCGGGCCAAAATACAGCAGCGCATTGGCCACCATCATAAAGCGTCTGCGATTTTCCATGGCTTGGCTCACCTGTTACCTTGCGCCAATGCTACTGCGCCAATCGGGCCGTCGTCCAGCATGGCAAGCGGGCGGGCCGGTAATGATTTCATTGCGCAGCATTTTAGCCGGCAGCATTTCGGCAAACCCGCTGCAAACATAGCCGCAGTTTGTTAAAGCTGCTCGCTTGTTCTGCTACGATATCCGCAGATAAGGCCTTGATCAGACGAATGCTACGCCCATTTCCGATACCGTCAAATGACGCCGCGCGATCGCGCTCCGGGGATGCGATGGCACTGCAAGAGCGGCGGGATGATCCGTTTTTCACGCATGTCACGGCGATGGTGCGGCATGGGGGTCCGGTTTTCAGCCTCGTCCCCCGTGGTCACATCGAACGGCATCTGTCTTGGCACTGTCTGCGGGCTTGATCCTGCCCTGCGTGATCCGCCCGACGAAAATCAGATTGCCATGCTCGATACCCTCTCGCAGATGGTGGCACGGTTTTATGAACAGCCCTCTACCCCCGATCCGGCGGTGGCACAGCGTTTGAAGGCCATCACGCAAGATGCACAGAAAGAATTTATGTCGCTGATTGGCCATGAAATGCGCACGCCCCGGAACGGCAGTCACGGCATGGCACAGGTGCTGGAACGCCGCGACGAAAGCGACGCCGAGGTGATTGATGCGGTCCTGTCATCAGCTGAGCACCTGAATGCCGTGGTGGCCAGTATCCTGTCTTTTACCGAACTCAGCGCCGATGAAATCAAGCTGGATGATCCCCCGATTGATCTGGACACGCTGCTTCAAAAAGTAACGCCGGCTTTGACAAGCTTAAAAGATTGCGGGACAAAACGCTGCATCGGGCAGGCACTGCCGGCACAATTTGCCTGCATGCCGATGCGGCAAAGCTGGAGATGGCCTTGACCTGCCTGATGTCAAATTTCGTGCATCACGGCGGTGACAGTTGCAGCGTTGTGACTGCGCTTTTGCCAGACGGGACGATATCTATCTGCGTCCAAGACAACGGCAATGGCATTTCGCCCGAGGATCAGGCCCGGATTTGGCAGGCGTTCGGGGTCGGTCAGACCGTTCACACGCGGGATGCGGATGGGATTGGCCTTGAATTGCCACTGACGCACCGGATCGTGGAATTGCAGGGCGGGGAGCTTGATCTTCTGCATGACGATTGCGCCATGACGGCCCATATCCGACTGCCAGCATGGCGGGTGATACCGCAACCCATTTGATACAGGAGCACAGCTTAAAACCGTGTCAGTCCAGCCCCTCGGGCAAGTCCGCCACAATGCGGCGCGCGGCCAGATCAACATTGGGCACCGCTTCGCGGGTGAAGGGCAGCAAAAGCGCCGTTTTCATGCCCGGGCCCATGATTTCCAACAAATCCCCTGCCCCGTGGTTATGTACCGCTTGCAGGGTGCCGATCAGCGCGCCGCCAGTGTCATGCACGGCCATGCCGATCAGGTCGGTGTGATAGTATTCGTCATCGGGCAGCGATGGCAGTTTTATGCGGTCGGCATAAAGGCTGGTGCCTTTAAGCGCGTCGGCTTGTTCTTTGGTGGTGATGCCCGCGATCCGCGCGCCAAGGCCGTTCGCGACGGGCCGGGTCAATTTGACGGTAAAGCTGCGGCTGCCATCCTCCGATGTCAGCGCGCCGTAGGTGGCGATGGCTTCGGGGATGGAGCAGAAGGATTTCAACCGCACCTCACCTTGCAGCCCAAAAGAGCCTGCGATGGCACCAACGCAGATACGATCTGTGGTCATGGAGCATTTCCTTCACAAAAGCCGCGCGTATTCCATGATCCACCGGCATCCAGACAGGCGTCAATCTGACCAAAGCGCACAAATTGCGTTCCAGCCCAAAATGATCCCGCACAAAGCACAAAAGTGACCGTTCGGCGAATAAGGCCCAGACCGGGGATCATCGGGGGGCAAACCGGATGGCTTGTGAAATCTGAACCAAGGCCGGAACGTCGCCAGATAGAATGGTTGCACAAATGCGGTCAGGGGTCATTTAACGGCTCTCCCGGATCAGGGTGGCGCTGCGGGATTCCCACCCGGCGCGTTCCAATTCTGGTGTGTCGTTATCGGATTCTGGCCAGCCTACGCAGAGATAGCCCACCAGTTGCCAACCCGTTGGGGAATTGAGATCTTGTGCCAATTGGACAGGATCAAGGATCGATACCCAGCCGACGCCAAGCCCCTCGGCCCGGGCCAAAAGCCAAAACAGGGTGATGGCACCCACAACGGAATAAGCGCGCATTTCTGGCATCGTGGTGGCCCCAAGGCCAGCGCCTTTGGGGGTTGAATCGTCGCAGTAGACGGCAAGATGAACCGGGGCCTCATTCATGCCAGACAGCTTGAGCGAGGCATAAAGGTTAGCCTTTTCATCGCAGTAACCTGCAAGAGCGTTTGCGTTTGCAGCTTTGAAATTGGCAATCGCTGCGGCACGGGCATCTGGCGATACCACATCAATCACCCGCCATGGTTCGGACAGGCCCACCGATGGGGCAAGGCCAAATGCGCAAAGGCAGCGGTCAAGAACCGCTGCCTCTACCGGGTCTGTGCGAAAGCGGCGCACGTCGCGCCGCCAGCGCATGAGTTGGCGCAGCTCTGCCTGAAATTCAGCGGAAAAGCTGGGCGTCACGGCTGCTTATTCTGCGTCAGCAGGGGCGGCGGCGCGGGCGGCTTTCTTGGCGGCAAGGTCAGTCATGCGTTTGCCGGGGACAGCGGCTTTGGGGTTGTTGCGGACTTTTTTCGCAACGACACCAGCGGCTTCCAGAAAGCGTGCCACGCGGTCTGTGGGCTGTGCGCCCTGGCCGATCCAGTACTGAACGCGGTCCAGATCCATTTTCACGCGGCCTTCATTGTCTTTGGCCAGCAATGGGTCATAGGTGCCCAGCTTTTCAAGAAAACGGCCATCGCGCGGCATGCGGCTGTCGGTGGCGACGATGGAATAGTGCGGGCGCTTTTTAGAGCCACCACGGGCAAGACGGATTTTCATGGACATTCTGTAGTCTCCTTGGGGTTGGGTAAAACCGGGCAAGCCCCGGTTATTTCTGTAATTTCTCGTGATGCCTGATGACTTCGGAGATGATGAAGGTCAGGAATTTCTTTGCCAGGTCGGGGTCAAGATCAGCCTGTTCTGACAGCTGTTCAAGGCGGGCCATCTGGTTCGCCTCGCGCAGCGGATCAGACGGCGGCAGGTTGTGTTCGGCCTTCAGGCGGCCCACGGATTGGGTCTGCTTGAAGCGTTCGGCAAGCGTGTAGACAAGGATCGCATCCAGCCGGTCGATGGCATCGCGGTGGTCATGCAGCAGCGCCTGCGCGCGGGTTGCGGCATCCATTATGACCATCCTTTCGGCATCTTTATTGCATCTTGTTTGCGTCTTCTTTCCGTCTTTATGCGCGCGGAGGCGAAACCACGTGCTGCGGCACCCGTAAAATGGCGTCGGTGCAAGCTTATCATTGCAGCCCCCGCAAATCATGCCGGATCACGACATCGGTGTCACCCTGCCCTGACAGGGTTTCATCAACCACGCCGCCAAGCCGCATGGCCAAAGCGATGGACCGGGCATTCAATGGGTCGATGTAATTGACCAACCGATCCCAGCCAAAGGTTTGCCGCGCCCAGAGCATGACGCAAAGCGCAGCCTCAGCCGCAATGCCGCGGCCCTCAGACATGGGCACAACGAACCAGCCAAGTTCGGGCTCGGGGTAATCGGACGGGTGGTAAATACCAACCTCACCGACGTAATCCCCGGTTTTGGTATCATCGACGGAGAACGGGCCGTAGCCCAGAAGCGGCCATTGGCCGACTTCTGACGCGAAGATGCGCCATGTGGAATGGCGGTCCAGCGGGCCACCTTCCCAGATGGAGCGGTTGGAGGAGGCAAATTCCGCGCGCGGTTCAAAATCCGCAAGGCGCGGCATGCGCAGGGTCAGGTTCTGGGTGTGCAGGGTGGGGGCGATCATGCGATTGCCTTTTTTAACACCGGGCGGAAAGATTTTTCATACGAAAAATCCTTGGGAACCGAAAAATTTTCGTACGAAAATTTTGTCTGGGGGCGGCGGCGGGGCGTCATTTCTTGCGCGTCAGCCCCGACAGGCCTGATGGCAGGGTCATGCCGCGTGGCATTCCGGGGATGCCACCGCCACCCATGCCTTTCATGGCACGGGCGGCTTCTTCGAGGGCTGCGGGGTCCATGGTGCTGGGGTCGATGCCACCCTTGTTGCCGAGCATCTGTTTCAGGGCGTTTTTCATCATGCCGCCCTTGCCCATTTTCTTCATCATCTCGGCCATCTGTTTGTGCTGTTTCAGCAGGCGGTTCAGTTCCTGCACCTCCAGCCCAGCGCCACTTGCCACGCGTTTCTTGCGACTGGCGGCCAGCAGATCGGGGTTGGCGCGTTCGCGTTTGGTCATTGACTGGATCAGCGCGATCTGGCGGCGCAGCATCTTGTCATCAAAGCCCGCATCGGCGGCGGCTTTTTGCATTTTGCCCATGCCCGGCATCATGCCCATGACACCCTGCATGCCGCCCATCTTTTGCATCTGTTCCAGCTGGCCCTTGAGGTCGTTCATGTTGAACAGCCCCTTGGCAAAGCGTTTGGCCATGCGTTCGGCTTGTTCGGCCTCAAAGGTTTCTTGCGCCTTTTCCACAAGGGCGACGATATCGCCCATGCCGAGGATGCGGCCTGCGACGCGTTCAGGCTCGAACGTCTCCAGCGCGTCCATCTTTTCGCCCATACCGACGAAACGGATGGGTTTGCCGGTAACGGCGCGCATCGACAGGGCGGCACCACCGCGACCATCGCCGTCCATCCGGGTCAGCACGACGCCAGTGATGCCAACGCGTGCGTCAAATTCGGCGGCGACATTGACCGCGTCTTGCCCGGTCAGGCCATCGACGACCAGCAGGGTTTCGCGGGGTTGGGCGATGTTACGCACCGCTTGCACTTCGTCCATCAACACTTCGTCGATGTGAAGGCGACCTGCGGTATCGAGGAACAGCACGTCATAGCCGCCCATTGCGGCCTGCATCTTGGCGCGTTTGGCGATCTGGACGGCAGATTCGCCTTTGACGATGGGGAGTGAGTCTACACCGACTTGGGCTGCCAGAATTTGCAGCTGTTCCATCGCGGCGGGGCGGTTGGTATCAAGTGACGCGAGAAGCACCCGCTTGCCCATGCGGTCTTTCAGGCGTTTCGCCAGTTTCGCCGTGGTGGTGGTTTTGCCCGAGCCTTGCAGACCGACCATCAGCACGGTGGCAGGCGGATTGTCGATTTTCAGCGCATCGGCAGGACCATCGCCGCGCAGCACGTTGATCAGTTCGTCATGGACGATCTTGACGACCTGTTGACCCGGCGAGATGGACCGCGTGACGGCTTGCCCGGTGGCTTTATCCTGCACGGCTTTGATGAAATCGCGGGCAACGGGCAGCGATACGTCCGCCTCCAGCAAGGCGGTGCGCACTTCGCGCAGCGCGGTCGCGACATCGGCATCCGTCAACGCGCCCTGTTTGGTCAGGCGGTCGAAAACAGAACCAAGGCGTTCTGACAGGTTTTCGAACATGGGCGCTTCGTCCTTTGGTTGCTGATGTGCCCGATGTGGGGTCTGGCGGCGGAAACCCCAAACAAAAGCAAGGCGACACCCGTGGGCGCAACGCGCTGACGGATGGCGATCCCGGCAAAAGCCAAGGGACCGGAAGCGCTGCCTCCGGTGGAATGAATGGGGGATAGGCTGGTGGAGCTGCGAAGTCAAGTGACCCGCGCTGTGTCGGATGCAAGGCATGGCCTACGGCGTGGATATTTGAGCCAAGATGAAATTTCGCAATGCGGGTTGTGGTGGGGATTTGGGGAGTTAGAGTTGAAGCCTGTTGCAAAGGAGACGCGCTTGGAAAACTGGGATGAAATTCGCACGGCGTTTCAAGTGGCGCGTCTTGGCACGGTATCGGGGGCGGCGGAAGTGTTGGGCGTGCATCACGCGACGGTGATCCGACATATTGATGCGCTGGAAAAGCGGCTGGGGGTGCGGTTGTTTCAGCGCCACGCGCGGGGCTATGCGGCGACCGAGGCGGGGCGCGATCTGCTCAGCGTGGCACAGGCGACGGAGGAACAATTCAGCCAGCTGTCCAGCCGGATCAAGGGCCAGGGCGAGACAGTGACGGGCGAGTTGGTGGTTACATCCATCACAGGCTTGGCCGATTTGCTGACGCCGGTGATGGCGTCGTTTCAAGCGGCGCATCCGGGTTTGGTTGTGCGGTTTTTGACCGATATGCGGTTGTTCCGGCTGGACTACGGCGAGGCGCATGTGGCCATTCGCGCCGGAGGGCCACCGCAGGAACCTGACAACGTGGCGCAGCCTTTGGTCAGGATGCGCTGGGGTCTTTACGCTTCGCGATCTTACGTGGACGCTAACGGGATGCCGAGTGGGATTGAGGCGTTTTCCAAGCACAGGTTCATCGGCTCCGACAGCGCCGCTACGCGCGCGCCGTTTTATCGCTGGCTGCGGGAAACTGTGCCTGCAGGATGCCTGACCTATCTGGCAACAGAGCCTGCGTCGCTTGAAGCCGCATTGCGCGCAGGTGCAGGCATCGGGTTTTTGGCGGCACGGCTGGCCGAAGCGGACCCAGATTTGGTCGAAGTGCTGCCGCCGCGCCCGGAATGGGACTCGCCCTTGTGGATTGTAACGCATGTGGATTTGCACCGGACGCTGAAGGTGCAAAGCTTTTTGGCGCATCTGAAGAAGGCGGCGCTGGGGTGGGTGGCGATTTGAGTTGCGCTGCGTTGCAATGATTGACAGCTAAATCCGGCGGCCCATAATGATATAGGGGAGGATGCTGTGCTTGTTCGCGCGAATGGGCCGGGCATAGCGGGCATTTGCGATGATCGTTTACACCTATAGCCCATGGCTGGTTGTGCTGTCTGTGATGATTGCGCTGATGGCGTCTTTCACGGGCCTTAGCATGACGCGGGGGCTGTCGCGACAAAGCGTCGGGCAGCGGCAACTTAGGATTGCGCTGAGTTCAGTTGCGCTGGGCGGCGGCATCTGGTCGATGCATTTTCTGGCGATCCTGGCGATGCGGTTCAATGTGCCGGTGTATTTCGAGATCGGTCAAACCGTGGCGTCGGCGCTGTTCGCGATTTTGCTGGCAGGTCTGGCGCTGTTGATCATGCATTTCGGGGTGCGGACGCGGGGCAAGGCCCTGTTATCAGGAGCGATCCTTGGGGTGGGAATCGTGGCGATGCATTATGTTGGATTATCGGCGATCGAGGGGTGTTTGCCAGTATATTCGACGGGGGGCGTCATCTTGGCGGGGGTATTGGCGGTAGGGCTTGGCATTGCGGCGATCACCATCGCCTACGGCGCGCGGACGGAACGCAACACGCTTTTGGCGACGCTGGTGTTTGGGGCTGCGGTGACGGTGGTGCATTTTGTGGCCATGTCGCAGACCACGTTCGAAGCGGCGGGCAATGTGATTTTAAGCCTTGGCTTGGGCAATAGCCAAGTGGCGCTGTTGGTGATGCTGCCGGTGTTCATCATTGCGGGGGCGTTTTTGTTGGTCAGTGCAAGCTCGCTGGGGCGTGCGCCAATGGCGGATAGCATGGTGCCAGTGGGGTTTGTGCCGGACGGTCGGCCAGCGGCCCCTGTTGTATTGGCCGCAAAAGCCGAGATTGCCCAGCGCCTGCCTTATGAGCGCGACGGGCGCACGCATCTGGTGGCGGTGGCGACGGTTTATGCGCTTCGGGCGGAAGGGCATTACACCACGGCGTTTCTGGACGCAGGGCCGATGTTTTGCCCGTGGTCGGTGACGGTGGCTGAGGAGCGGCTGCCTGCCGGTTTCATGCGGGTGCACCGGTCTTGGCTGGTCAATCTGGCCTTGGTATCGGCCTATGAACGCGCCAAGGATCACGGCTACCTCGTGATGGCGGGTGCGCCGGGTTTGGAGCGTATTCCTGTCAGCCGCGCGCGTATTCCGGCGGTGCTGGAAGCGTTGGGGCTTTAACGCTTTTTCGCAGTTCGTGAAAAAATTACGCAACTCGTGAAATTTTAGCCGCTTTTGGTGACTGACTTCGGCTGTTTTGTCGCGGCAGGATTAACCCTTTGCGCAGCGAGCGACGCTTTCAGCCAGTCAGGGAGGACGGGATGATTCCGAGTGCATTTGAGTATCATCGGCCAAAATCGGTATCCGATGCGATTAAACTTCTGACAGATCATGGCGATGAGGCCCGCGTTGTGGCGGGGGGGCATAGTCTGATCCCGATGATGAAGCTGCGGATGGCGCAAATTGGGCATCTGGTGGATTTGCAGGATGTGGGCTCGATGAAGGGTGTGACCGTGGGGGCCACGATCAAGATCGGCGCGCTGACGACGCAGGCGGAATTGATTAACAATGCCGGCTTGGTGGCGGCAGCGCCGATCTTGAAAGAGGCGGCGTTGCAGATTGCCGATCCGCAGGTGCGCAATATGGGCACAGCAGGCGGCAATGTGGCGAACGGCGATCCGGGCAATGACATGCCGGGGCTGATGCAATGTCTGGATGCGACGTATACGCTGACCGGGCCATCGGGATCGCGCGACGTGAAGGCGCGGGAGTTTTATCAGAGCGCCTATTTTACCGAACGCGCAGATGACGAGATTTTGGTGGCGATCAGCTTTGCCAAACCCGTGGGCGGCTATGCGTATGAAAAGCAAAAGCGCAAGATCGGCGATTACGCGACGGCGGCGGCAGCGGTGCAAATCAGCGTTGTTGGAGGCCGGGTAACGGCGGCGTCGATTGCGATGACCAACCTGTCGGATGTGCCGGTATGGAGCGCGGGCGCGGGTGCGGCATTGGTTGGCACGACCTGCGATATGGCGGCAATCAAACGGTCCGTCGCGGTGATGCTGGGCGATATCAACCCCGGCGAGGATAACCGTGGGCCAGTGGAATTCAAGAAACACGTGGCGGGCATTGTGCTTGGCCGGGCGATTGCCCGAGCGTTTTCACGCGCCTGAGGGGGGACAAAATGAAAAAGATGCATCTGGAACTGACGGTCAACGGCAAGGCCATGGACGCAGCGGTAGAGCCGCGCGAATTGCTGGTGCATGTGCTGCGCGAAAGGCTGGGGCTGACGGGCACGCATATTGGCTGTGAAACCAGCCATTGCGGGGTGTGCACGGTGGATTTCAACGGCAAATCGGTGAAATCCTGCACGATTTTTGCGGCGCAGGCGCAGGGGGCAGTGATCACCACGATTGAGGGCATCGCCGGGCCGGACGGCATGCATGTGCTGCAATCGAGTTTCCGCGAACATCACGGGCTTCAGTGCGGCTATTGCACGCCGGGGATGATCACGCGGGCATGGCGATTGTTGCAGGAAAACCCTGATCCGACCGAGGAAGAGGTGCGCTTTGGCATGGCGGGCAATCTGTGCCGCTGCACCGGGTATCAGAACATCGTGACGTCGATCCTTGCTGCGGCAAGTCAGATCAACGCAGCCAAGGAGGCGGCAGAATGAACGACCAGACGCCAACACATGACGAACGGGTTGCCGGGCTAAAGGGGCTGGGGTCCAGCCGGAAGCGGGTTGAAGACGCCCGCTTTACCCAAGGCAAGGGCAACTACGTTGACGACATCAAGATGGCCGGGATGATTTACGGTGATTTTGTGCGCAGCCAATACGCCCACGCGCGGATCAAGTCGGTGGATACAGCTGCCGCGATGGCGGTGCCGGGGGTGATTGCGGTGTTGCAAGCGGCTGATCTGGCCCCGCTTGGCCTGCACTGGATGCCGACGCTTGCCGGTGACAAGCAGATGGTCTTGGCCGATGGCAAAGTGCTGTTTCAGGGGCAGGAAATTGCCTTTGTGGTGGCCGAAGACCGCTATGCGATGGCGGACGCGATAGAACTGGTGGTGGTGGAATACGAAGAACTGCCCGTGGTGGTGGACCCGTTCAAGGCATTGCTGCCGGACGCGCCGGTGCTGCGCGAAGATCTGGCGGGCCAGACTGTCGGCGCGCATGGGACGCGCATTCATCACAACCACATTTTCCGCTGGGAAGTGGGCGATAAGGACGCGACCGAGGCCGTGGTGGCAGGTGCGGACGTGGTGGCCGAGGAGATGGTGTATTACCACCGCACCCACCCCTGCCCGCTGGAAACCTGCGGCTGTGTCGCCAGCATGGACAAGATCAATGGCAAGCTGACCCTGTGGGGCACCTTCCAGGCACCGCATGTGGTGCGCACGGTGGCGAGCCTTTTGTCGGGGATACCGGAGTCGAGCATTCGCGTGGTGTCGCCTGATATTGGCGGCGGGTTTGGCAACAAGGTAGGGGTTTATCCCGGCTATGTCTGCGCGATTGTGGCCTCCATTGTAACGGGCCGTCCGGTGAAGTGGATTGAAGACCGGATGGACAATCTGATGGCCACTGCCTTTGCGCGGGACTATTGGATGCAGGGCAAGATTGCCGCCACCAAGGAAGGCAAGATCACCGGGCTGTGGTGCCATGTAACCGCTGACCACGGCGCGTTTGATGCCTGTGCCGACCCGACCAAGTTTCCGGCAGGCTTCATGTCGATCTGCACCGGGTCTTATGACATTCCGGTGGCCTATCTGGGTGTCGATGGCGTTTACACCAACAAAGCCCCCGGCGGGGTGGCCTATCGCTGTTCGTTCCGGGTGACGGAGGCCGCGTATTTCATTGAACGGATGATCGAGGTTCTGGCGATCAAGCTGAACATGGATGCGGCGGAGTTGCGTCGGATCAACTTCATCCGCAAAGAGCAGTTCCCGTATAACTCGGCATTGGGTTGGGAGTATGATTCCGGCGATTATCATACCGCTTGGGACAAGGCCTTGAAGGCGGTGGATTATACCGCGTTGCGGGCGGAACAGGCGGTGCGTTTGGCCGATTTCAAGGCGGGCAAGACGCGCAGTTTGATGGGGATCGGGCTGTCGTTCTTTACCGAAATTGTCGGCGCAGGCCCGGTGAAAAATTGCGATATTCTGGGCATGGGGATGTTCGACAGCTGCGAAATTCGCATCCATCCGACAGGATCGGCGCTGGCGCGGTTGGGCACGATTTCGCAGGGGCAAGGACACGCGACGACGTTTGCGCAGATCTTGGCCAGCGAGATTGGCATATCGGCGGACCTGATCACGATTGAAGAAGGCGATACCGATACGGCACCCTACGGGCTGGGGACTTATGGCAGTCGGTCTACGCCAGTGGCGGGGGCGGCAACCGCGATGGCGGGGCGGAAAATTCGCGCCAAGGCGCAGATGATTGCCGCCTATTTGCTGGAAGTGCATGACAACGATCTGGAATGGGACGTGGACCGGTTTGTGGTGAAAGGCGTGCCGGAGCGGTTCAAGACCATGAAGGAATGCGCCTATGCCGCCTATAACCAAGCCATTCCAGGGCTGGAGCCGGGGCTGGAGGCGGTCAGCTACTATGATCCGCCAAACATGACCTATCCGTTTGGCGCCTATATCTGCGTGATGGATATTGATGCGGATACCGGGGTTGCGGATATTCGCAGCTTTTACGCGCTCGATGATTGCGGCACGCGGATCAACCCGATGATCATCGAGGGCCAGGTGCATGGCGGGGCGACGGAGGCCTATGCCATCGCCATGGGGCAAGAGATTGCTTACGATGAGATGGGCAATTGCAAGACCGGCACCCTGATGGATTTCTTCCTGCCCACCGCATGGGAGACGCCGCACTACACCACCGACTTTACCGTGACGCCTTCGCCGCACCACCCGATTGGGGCGAAGGGGGTGGGCGAGTCCCCCAATGTCGGCGGCGTGCCTGCGTTTTCCAACGCCGTGCATGATGCGTTCCGGCCGTTTGGATTGACCCAAAGCCATATGCCGCATGACCATTGGCGCATCTGGCGGATTGCCAACCAGTTGGGGCTGCATGGTTGAACTGTGACGGGGGCTTTGGTTGGAATACCGAAGCGCGCCGCGCGGGGATATTTAGGAACAGAAAAAGGGTTTGGCATGAGCGGGTGGCGGGGCTTGCAATCGGAATTGTCGGCGGCGGGCTATGTGGCTGCCGATGATCTGGCGATGGCTTTGCATCTGGCCTTGATGCTGGAGCGGCCTTTGCTGCTGGAAGGGGCGGCGGGGGTTGGGAAAACGCAAATTGCGCGAGCGCTGGCGGGGCTGCGGGGCACGAAGCTGATCCGGCTGCAGTGCTATGAAGGGCTTGATGCGGGCCACGCGATTTATGAGTGGAATTATCAGCGACAGTTGTTGGCGATCCGGGCGGCGTCTGAGGCGGGGGAGCACGGCGCGGCGATAGAGGAGCGGATATTTTCGCATGCGTATTTGCTGGAGCGGCCTTTGTTGGCGGCAATCCGGCAGCCTGTGGCCCCGGTGTTGTTGATAGATGAGATTGACCGCGCGGATGAGGAGTTTGAGGCGTATCTGCTGGAAATTCTGTCGGAATATCAGATCAGCATTCCGGAACTGGGGACGATTACGGCGGTGACCAAACCGATTGTGATCCTCACCTCAAACGGCACGCGCGATTTGTCAGACGCGCTGCGGCGGCGGTGC
>JAYSPY010000128.1:0-3555 GCA_043721855.1 Pseudorhodobacter sp. | reverse complement strand
TTTCCGGCACCGGGTTTCGGCAGCTTTTGACGCGCCGCCCGAAAGACCACCTGATCAGGGTCAGCATCGTGATGGTGTCGAATGTCACCTATTTTCTCGGGCTGGCGGCGATGCCTTTGGCCGATGCGGTGGCGACCGCGTTTATCAGCCCGATACTGGTGACGCTGCTGTCGGTTATCTTGCTGGGTGAAACCGTGGGGCCGCGCCGTTGGGCGGCGGTGGCGGCGGGCATGTTGGGGGTGATCGTCATGCTGCGCCCGGGTGACGGCGTTGTTCAACCGGCGGCAATTTTGGTGCTGATATCGGCGTTTTGCTATGCGTCATCGCATATGATGACGCGGCGGATGCGCGATACGGAATCGGCCATGGCGCTGGGGTTTTATGTGCAGATCGGTTTTTTGATCGTCAGCACGTCGATGGGGCTTTGGGTGGGGGACGGGCATCTGGCGGGATCATCCGACCCGTCGATTGCGTTTTTGTTCCGCGAATGGGTTTGGCCGGATGTGCCCGACTGGCCGTTCTTTGTGGCCAACGGTCTGGCGGTGGCGATTGGCGGCTTGATGACCACGCAGGCCTACCGTCTGTGCGAGGCGGGGCTGATTGCGCCTTTTGAATATGCCGGCATGCCATTGGCGATTTTCTGGGGTGCTTTGGTGTTTGGCAGCTGGCCCGATGGCACCGCATGGGCAGGGATTGCGCTTATCTGCGGGGCCGGGCTTTATACGCTGTGGCGTGAGACGATACGAAAAAAGGACAGCGATATTGCAGCCCCTCGCAGTGATCTTTGATATCGGCAATGTGCTGACCTGTTGGCAGCCGGAAGCGTTTTATGACCGGGTGATCGGGGGTGATCGCAGGCGGGCGCTGTTTGATGCGGTGGATCTGCACGGCATGAATGATGTGGTCGATGCAGGCGGGCTGTTTCGTGAAACGATCTATGATTGGGCGGATCGCAGCCCGGAATGGGCCCCTGAAATTCGCATGTGGTATGATCGCTGGGATGAGCTTGCCTCCCCCCGGATTGAGGGGTCCATCGCGCTGTTGCGGGCGTTGCGGGCAAAGGATGTGCCAGTGTTCTCGCTGACAAACTTTGGCAGTTATTCTTATGAGGCAGCCCGGGCCACGATGGATTTCCTGTCAGAATTTGACCGTGAATATGTGTCGGGCCGCATGGGTGTCATCAAACCCGATGTGCGCATTTATGCAATGGTCGAGGATGATTGCGGCATAGCACCGGATCGCCTTTTGTTTGCCGATGACAAGGCCGAAAACATCACCGCCGCCGCCCGGCGCGGCTGGCGCACGCATCAGTTTGAGACATGGCAAGGATGGGGGCGAAGGTTGGTCGCAGAAGGGTTGCTTAGCAACAGTGAGGCAGGGCTATGAGCATCGAGATTGTCCCGCGCGACGCCGAAGCGCATCTGACATGGCCCGGGCTGATGGCGGCGATCGAGGCAGGGCACCTCTTGCCGCGCGCTGAAATTGCTGACCTGTTTTTGTATCGCGGCGGCGACACGATCCTGGACCGTGCGGCGTGGATTGATGGCCTGGGGTCGCTGGTCAAGGTGGCGACCATCCACCCCGGCAACGCGGGCCTTGGCAAACCAACGGTTAACGGCGCGGTCAATCTGTTTGATGACAAGACGGGTGAGTTGGTAGCACTTGTCGATTTTCACCTTGTCACCAAATGGAAAACCGCAGGCGATAGCCTGCTGTCGGCCAGCAAACTGGCCCGCAAAGACAGCCAAAATATTCTGCTGGTGGGTGCGGGCACAGTGGCGAAATCCATGATCGAGGCTTATTCCAGCCACTTCCCCAATGCGCGCTTTACAGTGTGGAACCGCAGCCCCGCTGCTGCATTGGCAATGGCCGCCGACCCGCGCGTCACGGCCGCGGATAATCTTGAAGCCGCATGTCGCCATGCTGACATTATCTGCACCGCGACGATGAGCCAGACCCCGCTGATCAAAGGCGCATGGTTGCGGCCCGGCCAGCATCTTGACCTGATTGGGGCCTATACCCCTGCCATGCGCGAGGTGGATGATGACACGCTGCGCCGTGCCACCATTTTCGTCGACAGCCGCGCCACCACGATCCACCATATCGGCGAGATCAAAGACCCCATCGCCCGCGGTGTGATTACAGAGGCAGATATCATTGCCGATTTTTACGATATCGTCACAGCCAGCTTCACCCGCACCAGCGATGACCAGATCACCATCGCAAAGAACGGCGGCGGCGCGCATCTGGATTTGATGACGGCAACGTATATCGCAAAGGCTTGGCGCGCGCGGTAAAGTAAATCAGGGAAAAGGCAGCACCGGTTTTCACGCCCGATTTGCGACAATAAGCAAGCGGCTTCCTTTTCGCAAAAATACTCGCGCCGCAGGCATCCAGACGTCACAGAAATAGCGGGAATTTGGTCGGCCCAATTACTGGTCGGCCTAATTACTGGTCGGAGCGAGAGGATTCGAACCTCCGCCCCCCTGCTCCCGAAGCAGGTGCGCTACCGGGCTGCGCTACCAGGCTGCGCTACGCTCCGACCACAGGGGTTTGTTATCGCCAGTGGCAGCGGTTTACATCTGCCCGTGATTGCGTTTGTCGCGCCGCTCGAACAGCCGCAGCCACAGGCTGATGCGTGGCACCGTGCCGGTATCCAGCCGCGACCGCGAATTCAACACGGGGCGGTTTTCCGAAACCCTTGGGGTGTCTTCGCGCAGCACGATATAAATCCCCGATGCCACGATCACAGCCGTGCCGATGGCCGTGTAAATATCCATGCCCTCGTCAAAGAACACATAGCCGTAGATCACCGCCCAGATGATCTGCGAATACTGCATTGGCGCCACGATAATCGCCGGTGCCGTGCGGTAGGCCGCAATCACCAGCGCCGATGCGATCAGCCCCAATAGGGCCATCACCGCCAACAGCCCCAAATGCTCAATCGGCATCGGTACATAGACAAACGGCAGTGCCAGGCCCATCAAGACGAAACTGGCCACCATCGGATACAGCATAAGCACAACCGACCGCTCGTCATTGCCAATCTTGCGCACGATCACCGAAGTCATCGCGCCAAACGTCGCTGCACCAAGTGCTGCCAGATGCCCCATGCCAAGATCAACCTGACCGGGCCGCAACACGATGATCACCCCAAGCAGGCCCACAATCACCGCAATACCGCGTCTTGGGCCAATTTTTTCACCCAAGATCGGTATCGCCAAAAGCGTGATCAATATCGGCATGGCAAAGAAAATCGCATAACACTGCGCCATCGGCAGTTTCGAGAACGCGTAAAACCCCATGGCCCCCGTAATCACGGCAGACACTGTTCTGATCGCCGTCCACCACGGATGTTTCGGGATCAGATTGCCGTCGGTCCGGTCTGCCATCAGCATCATCGTGACCAACGGAAACCCCATCAGCCCGGAAAAGAAGATGATCTGAAACGAATTATAGCTGGCCCCCAGATGCTTTACGATCACATCATGCGTGGCGTAAAAGCCAAAAGCAGCAAGCGATAACAAAGCCCCCTTCAGGGGCGCATTCAAGGCG
>JAYSPY010000127.1:0-6879 GCA_043721855.1 Pseudorhodobacter sp. | reverse complement strand
GTCAGCCAGAAAAGCTCGCTCATGATCCCTCCCAAATTGGGAAACTTGAATCATGCCGACAGCCGTCGCTCAAGTGAAATTATAGGTCCTGACCCTAGGAGTTTCCGCTGTTTCAACTGAAGGCGGTCGGGACATATTGGAGACTTTTTATTCTGTACTCGCTAAAAACGGATAAGATTAATCTTGCTACCCCGGCCACCCTCCCTCCGGCCAATCCCGAGCCGTGTGGATCACCCGCACAATCGCCAAGCTATCGCCGTCAATCACATAGACAATGATATAGGGCAGCCGACCCACGGATTTCTCATATACCCCCGCAACCCGTCCCTGTCGCCCGGTTGGCAATCGCCCCAAAGCCTCCGCCGCTTGCCCCAGCGCATCTGCAACGCGCCGCGCTGCATCCGGATTATCCGCCGCGATGAACGCCAGTTGCGCCTTCAGATCATCCAAAGCGTCCCGCGACCAGACAACGCGGCGCGTCACGCCTTGTGCGCCGCTGCCGTATTGATCGCGCTGTAAACCTCGGCCATCGCGGCGTCATGGTCCACCACACGCCCGGCTTTCACGTCCGCCAAACCGCGCTGAATGCCGTCGATGATCGCCAGTTCTTGCGTCACATAAGCCTCCACCGCCTCGCCCGCGAGAAACGACTTGCTGCGCCGGGTGTCCGCCGCAAGCCGCTCCAACCGGTCTTTCACCTCCGCGCTGATGCGAATTGTCATTGTGGTGCTGGCAGGCATTAATCGCTCCTGTGCTTAGATGTACACAAAATAACACAAGTGACGCCTCCATTCAACTCTTCGACCCCACCCAAATTCCTCCGTCCCCACGGAACCTCATCCCCACTGCCGCGTTGCATCACCAGACGGAGCAGCGCGTGCGCTCAACCTGCAATTCCGCAGCAAGGCACGCTTAAAGGGGGCCACCCATGGACAAAGATCGCATCGCCGGTTCGGCAAAAGTCGTTAAGGGCAAAGTCAAAGAGGCTGTCGGCAAAGTCATAGGTGACGCCAAGTTGAACGCCGAAGGCAAGGCTGATCAAGTTGAGGGCAAAGTTCAAAATGCCGTCGGCGGTGTCAAAGACGCATTGCGCGGCAAGTAACACCCGCCACCACAAAACGCGCCCTGCCACATTAAACGGAGGCTTACATGCCCTTAGGAACAATTCTGCTTATCGTGCTGGTGATCTTTCTGCTCGGCGGTTTCAGCGGCCGCTTTGGTGGCTATGGCTATGGCTTTGGCCATGGCGGCGTCGGCGTGATCGGGGTCATTCTGATCATCGTATTGATATTGGTGCTGACAGGCAGGATGTAATGCAGCCTGCGCGGTGGTTCTGCCGGGGTGGTGTCACAATCACCCCGCACCGCTTGTGTGTTCTGCCTGCTTGGCACCGTTTGCGGCAGCGGGCGACGCGCATTCAAGCGTAACGGAAACTTCGAAATTTTCGGACGAATAAAACAAGAATACCAAGCACTATCAGATAGATAAAAGTAGTCATTCATGTTTGTTTGCCTTTTCGGCAACTCTCCGCATCGTGAAGCGGGTGGGGGATGCAATCCGGACACCGCAGCGTTACATTCTTTCCATGAATATCAAAACCGCCCTGCTGGCCCCGACTTTGATCCTGGCCCTCGCCTTCCCTGCGATGGCCGACAAAATCCCCCTGAAAGACCTGTCCGGCTATCTGAACAGCCTTTCCACGGCCGAGGCTGACTTCACCCAGATCAACGCCGACGGAACTATCGCCACCGGAAAGCTGTTCATCAAACGCCCCGGCCGCGCCCGGTTTGAATATGCCCCACCCGACAAATCGCTTGTTCTTGCAGGCGGCGGGCAGGTCGCGATATTTGACGCGAAATCAAATCAGCCGCCCGAACAATACCCGCTGAAGCGGACGCCTTTGAATCTGATCCTCGCTGAAAACATAGACCTTGCCCGCGCTAAAATGGTCGTTGGCCATAGCGAGGATGGCACCTCGACCCGCGTGAAAGCGCAAGACCCTGACAACCCGGAATACGGCACCATCGAATTGGTTTTTACCGCGGCACCGGTGACCCTTCGCCAATGGGTGATCACCGATGATGGCGGCAATCAAACCACCGTTATTCTGGGCGACATGACCAAGGGCGCAAAACTGCCCGCATCGCTGTTCAGTATCACCGTCGAGGCGGATAAACGAAAATAACTAACGGCAGCCAGTCAACTGCTCACTATAGTTTGCTGCCCGCGCGCCCACCCGGGCTGCGACCTCGATCAGCCATGGCTTGTTATTATGGCTACCGTTCGCATAGCCGGTGCGGCCTTCGTGGTAGGCCAGATACTGGGTCTGCGCATCGCCCAGAGATATGCCCAGCCTGTCGCGCGATTGTGTCATATACCAGCCCATGAAATCGGTGGCATCATCAATCCTGTCGCGCCGCGCGCCGCGCCGGTTTTGATCATCCCGGTATTCATCCCAAGTGGCATCCAGCGCCTGACTGTAGCCATAGGCCGACGATTGCCGCCCCATCGGAATAATCCCCAAAGCAAAACGGTGCGGGGTGCGGGCATTGCCGACGAATTTAGATTCCTGATGAATGATCGCCATCAAAACGGGCACCGGAACGCCCCATCTACGTTCCGTATCCTGCATAGCTCGGAAATATTGCGGACGTTCATCCACAATGGCACATGCGTTATCCAGATTGCGCGGCGCCGAAAAGTTACCACCCCCGCAAGATGCGAGGAACGCCAACAGAATCGCCGCACGGAAGAGTCTGCTCATTTGCCCCTCATGCGTTTTTATTTTGTAGGCAGCTTACGGCAAAGTGCCTGCATAGGAAACAAGCAAGTGGCGAGGATCAGATCAGAAACGCAAGAGTGAGCGGAAGTGTGACGATCGACATCACGGTTGACACGATCACCAGCCCTGCCACCGCATCCGCATCGGCGCCATATTTTTCGGCCAACAGATAGGATGTCACCGCTACCGGTGTGGTGACTTGCAAGATCAGCACGGCAAAGGCGGTAGGTTCCAGGGCAAAGGCCCATCCCGCAGCAACCGCCACGCTAAGGCAGATCACCACCCGCGACAGCGACAACCAAACTGCCCGGCCCAGTTGCGCGGCGCCGAGACGAGCGATCGCCACGCCCAGCGTGATCAGCATCAACGGAATCGCCATTTGCCCGATCAGATCCAGCGCATTGGTCAGCCAGACCGGCGTCATCCAGCCCTGCCACAAAAACAGCGCCCCCAGCAAAGTAGCGGCCATTGCAGGTTCCTTGATTACCCGCAACAGCGACCCGCCGCCCGATACCAGCCAGATGCCGAAGGTAAAGCTCCACACCGCCATGACCGCGAATATCACAACCGCAAAGTCAAACCCGGCCTGCCCAAACGCAAACAGCGACAGCGGCAAGCCCAGATTGCCGGTATTGCCAAAAATAAGCGGGGCCAAAAACGTGCGTCGGTCCAGTTTCAACAGCACAACCAGTGCCCAGAAAATTGCCGTCAGCACGCCGTAAGCCACGACTGATGCGACCAAAACCGATGTCAACGCCGCCGGATCAATCTTGGTTTTCATCAGCGCCGTAAAAATCAGGCAGGGCACGCCCAGCGTCATCGACAGCCGCGTCACAAATTCCATCCGGTATTCGTAGCCCATCCGCGCCCAGCCAAACCCGATCCCGGCAAGGATGCCAACAGGCGCTACAATCTGCATGACTGTCGTGATGAGGTTCACAGACTGTTTCCCTTATTCTTAACCTGTTTGGTGGACATCGGATGCCTACAAGGATTATTATATCGGGTGTAGGGGTATTTTATTATGTTCAAGACGGCGGCAAAGTATCATTTAGGTCAGATCCTGCGTCACAAGAAACATCCGTTCCGGGGCGTGGTGTTTGATGTCGATGCGATGTTTTCCAATACCGAAGATTGGTACGACGCCATTCCCGAAGACAGCCGCCCACGCCGCGACCAGCCGTTTTATCATTTGCTGGCTGAAAACGACCAAAGCTACTATGTGGCTTATGTGTCGGAACAAAACCTCGTTCCCGATGATCTGGCTGGCCCGGTTGATCATCCAGATCTGCCGGATTTGTTTGGGGATTTTGAAAATGGCCGCTATCCGCTGCAATTTCAGATGAATTAAATGCTGCTTGGTTGGGCGTTGGTTACCATTTGATAACGAATTTTCCGTAGCCTTCCTTTCGTAAGATTGATCGGAGTATACGGATGGACCTAAAAACTGAAGCCCAGGATGACGTGCTGATCGTGCGTGCGATGGACGATCGGATTGATGCCGCAGGCGCGATTCAGTTCAAGGAACAAATGCGCGCAATTTGCCAAAATCCGCAGCCAAGGGTGCTGTTGGACCTGTCTCGTGTTGGATTTTTAGATAGTTCCGGCCTTGGTGCGGTGGTCGCGGTGATGAAACTGCTTGGGCCGGGGCGGCGGCTTGAACTTGCCGCACTGACGCCGACTGTCGCGAAGGTGTTTCGCCTGACGCGCATGGATACTGTCTTCACCATTCACGATAGCGTTCCCAATGGTTTGCCAAGCGTGGTCTGAAATGCCATTTGACGTCAGCACTGATGCAGTTTTTGTGATTGCCAGCACGCCGCTATCGGTCAGACAGGCTTTGTGTGAAATATTGCGACATCCTTTGATGGCGCATCAGTCGGTGGCGGTGCGCGGCAATGCGGAAGTGGTGTTGGCTGAAATACTCAATAACATTGTGGAACACGCATATGCGGATGCGAGCGGCCAAATTGATGTGCGATTGCAGCTGCGACCGTACCGATTGTTGTGTCAAATTATTGATCGTGGCATCCCGATGCCACGCAACGAACTACCAACGGTTTTCGCGCAAGCGATCGGTGCGGAAAATGACCTACCTGAAGGCGGATTTGGCTGGTTTTTGATTCGGTCGCTCACGGAGAACATGGTGTATCGGCGGACAGACGGCCGTAACCACCTGAGTTTTCAACTTAATTTTGAACAGTAGCAGTTTTCATACCGCAATTGTTTCTTATCCGGGCAAATAGTCACTGAATCGCCGTGATTTTCCCCAATTGCAGCCGCACCTTGCATGCACAAGAATGATGTAGCTGCACAAAGCTTCACTCGGCGCTGCTTTCCAAGTAGCCCCCACCCAGATTGTGGCGCCGAGACACTCTGTGCTTCCAAATCCCTGGTCCGGGCCATACGGTTTGCCTCTGAATGATGAGGCGTCCAAATGCGTGATTTCCAACGTCCGGGCCGGTCGGCTGTATTTGCAAGCAACGGCATGTGCGCCACGTCACACCCGCTGGCCGCAAAAGTAGCCGTCGATACGTTGCAAGCGGGCGGCAATGCCGTTGATGCCGCCATTGCAGGGGCTGTTTTGCTGGGAATTTGCGAACCGCAGATGACAGGCATCGGCGGCGATTGTTTTGTTTTGCTGAAACCGGCAGGGACAGAGCAGGTCATTGCGCTGAACGGGTCTGGCCGTGCCCCAAAGGGTCTGTCCGCGGATGCGATGCGCGCGCGGGGTCTGGCGACCGTTCCGTTGAACGGGGTCGAGGCGGTAACCCTGCCCGGCGCGATGGATGCGTTTTGCAGGCTTTCTGCTGATTGGGGACGCTTTGATCTGGCACAAACGCTGGCCCCCGCCATTCACTATGCCGACGAGGGTGTGCCGGTTGCCCCGCGCACGGCGTTCGATTGGGCAGAGGCTGCGGATGATCTGCAGGGCGATGCACGGCGGTTCTATTTGTTGCAGGGTCGCGCCCCGGCACCGGGACAGATGTTCCGTGCGCCGGGTCAGGCAGAGGTTCTGCGCAAAGTGGCAACCCTTGGGCGGGCCGGGTTTTACGCGGGCGAGGTTGCCGAAGATATGGCCGGGTCTTTGCAGGCCATGGGCGGAACCCACCAGATGGATGATTTCGCCGCCATTGCCTGTGACTATACCGATCCCGTTTCCGGCATCTACAAAGGCACGGAATTGCTGGAACATCCGCCGAACGGCCAAGGGGCTACAGCGATCTTGCTGCTGAATATATTGGCGCATTTTGATCTTGCAGCACTTGACCCCTTCGGTGCCCCCCGCGCGCATATCGAAGCAGAGGCGGCAAAACTGGCCTACGATGCGCGCAACCGGTTTTTGGCGGATGCGGATCATACCACGCGGTTGGCCCATATGCTGGCACCCGAAACCGCCAAAGCGCTGGCTGCCTTGATCAACCCGTCGCAGGCGATGCCCGCTGCAAAACCGCTGACCGAGGCCGTGCATAAAGACACGATCTACATCACCGTGGTCGACAAAGACCGAATGGCGGTGTCACTGATTTACTCGGTGTTCCACAGCTTCGGTGCCGGTCTTGCCAGTGCCAAATTTGGGATCAATTTCCAGAATCGTGGTGCTGGTTTCACCCTGATCAAAGGTCATCCGAATGAGGCTGCAGGTGGCAAACGCCCGATGCACACGATTATTCCGGGCATGCTGCGCCAAAATGGCCGTGTTACAATGCCGTTTGGCGTGATGGGCGGCGCGTATCAGCCTAATGGCCATGCACGGTTTATCACCAACATGGTTGATTTCGGGTTGCATCCGCAGGCCGCAATAGACGCGCCACGGTGTTTTGCGGGGACTGACGGCATGGAGGTGGAACGCGGCTATGCCCCCGAAGTGCGCGCAAAACTTGCCGAAATGGGGCATGACGTGCATGTACCGGACGGCCCTATTGGTGGCGCGCAAGCCATTCTGATAAACGACAGCGGCGTGCTGCAGGGCGCATCTGACCCCCGCAAAGACGGCTGCGCTTTGGGGTATTAAGGGAATGAATTACGACGAACTTGCAGCAAACATCGCGGCTTTGTGCCATGGCGAAACCGATGCTATCGCCCTGATGGCAACC
>JAYSPY010000126.1:0-12028 GCA_043721855.1 Pseudorhodobacter sp. | reverse complement strand
TGTATCAGACCCATAAACACATATTTCATTGGCGTGCAATATTTTGGCACACCGGCGTGCTGAGGCACAACAGTTTGCACAAAACATAAGCGTTTCAGGTCTGGTCATCACACGAACTGTCGCCGTCCACTAAGCAGAAGCGTGCGATGGTGAAGCAGACTGTGCCGCTGCTACCGCGTCCTCCAGCACTGCCATGGCTTCGGCGAAATGCGCGTCGGGGATGGTGATGGGGGCCAGGAAGCGGATCACGTTGCCGTAGACGCCGCAGGTCAGCAGGATCAGGCCGCGCTTCAGCGCCTCCATCCGGACGCGGTTGGTGAAGCCTGCATCGGGTTCGTGCGTTGCGGGGTTGGCGAATTCGACGGCGACCATGAAGCCGGGGCCGCGGATGTCGGATATCTCTGGCGTGGTGGACCGGATGGATTCCAGCTTTTGCTTTAGGCGGCTGCCCAGTTCGTTGGCGCGCGCGCACAGATCTTCGTCCTCGATCACATCCAGCACGGCGTTGGCCGCCGCAATGCCCAGCGGGTTGCCGCCGTAAGTGC
Organism: Pseudorhodobacter sp.; assembly: GCA_043721855.1. Classification (GTDB taxonomy): domain Bacteria; phylum Pseudomonadota; class Alphaproteobacteria; order Rhodobacterales; family Rhodobacteraceae; genus JACMNW01. The sequence goes on along the minus strand of JAYSPY010000126.1, from coordinate 11,483 downwards.
CGCCCAAACCGCCGGGGTTGGCGGCATCCATCATCTCGGCCCGCCCGGTCAATGCGGCCAGCGGCAGACCACCGGCAAGGCCCTTGGCCATGCAGGTAATGTCTGCGGCCACATCATAGCCGTGCATGGCAAACAGGTTGCCGGTGCGCGCAAAACCGGTTTGCACCTCATCCGCGATCATGACGATGCCATGCTCATCACAAAGTTTGCGAAGAGCGCGGACCATGTCGGCAGGGGCGGGATAGAAGCCGCCTTCGCCCTGCACAGGTTCAAAGATAATGGCGGCCACACGGCCCGGATCAAGATCGGCCTTGAACAGCTTGGTCATGCCCGCCATCGCATCGGCGGTGGATACGCCGTGCACGTCTTGCGGAAACGGCACATGAAAGACATCGGGCATCATTGCGCCGAAGCCTTTTTTGTAGGGCTCCACCTTGCCGGTCAGCGACATGCCCATGAATGTGCGGCCATGAAAGGCGCCGCCAAAGGCAATAACCGCATTGCGCCCGGTATGGATGCGGGCGATTTTTATGGCGTTTTCAACGGCTTCGACGCCCGTGGTGACGAACACGGTTTTCTTGGGGAAATCGCCGGGGGTCAGGGAGTTCAGCCGCTCTGCCAGCCGGATGTAATTTTCATAGGGCAGCACCTGCGCGCAGGTGTGGGTGAAGCGCGACATCTGCTCGGTCACGGCGGCCATCACGCGCGGGTGGCAGTGGCCGGTGTTGACCACCGCGATGCCTGCGGCAAAGTCGATATAACGGTTGCCCTCGATATCCCACACCTCGGAATTCAGCGCGCGGTCGACATAGATTTGCGTCATCATGCCGACGCCACGGGAAATGGCATCATCGCGGCGTTTGGATACTTCGGCGTTCAGCATGGGGTGGCTCCGATGATTGGCGAACTGTTTTGTGTATTTGATCAAATTTATGGCGCGGGTTCAACAGCGATTTAGTGGTGCTTGTTTACCAAGTGTTAACCTTTCTTGCGCGATGCTTGCACGATGGATGGATCAAATCATATCGTGCCGCGGCAGACAGAGGCGCTTGCGATGCTGCGTCTGATTCGGTCGCGCAAGGTGGGGCCGGTGACGTGGCACCGCTTGGTCGCCGATCATGGGTCCGCTGTGGCGGCGCTGGAGGCGTTGCCGGGTATTGCAAGCGCTGCCGGGGTGGATAGCTACGCTGTATGCCCCATCGAGGTGGCACGCCATGAGATTGCTCAGGCCCGCGTGGCGGGTGCGCGGATGCTTTGCTACGGCGATGCAGATTATCCTGTGGCCTTGATGGATTTGCCCGATGCGCCGCCGGTGTTGTGGGTGCAAGGGGATAGCGCGCTTTTGAACAAGCCGGCGATTGCGCTGGTGGGGGCAAGGAATGCGTCCAGCCTTGGCTTGCGGATGGCGCGGCGTTTGGCCGAAACGCTGGCCGAGGCGGGGTTTGTGGTGGTGTCGGGTCTGGCGCGCGGCATTGATGCCGAGGCGCATGAGGCAGCCTTGGCCACAGGCACCGTGGCCGTGCAGGCGGGCGGGGTGGATGTGATTTACCCGACCGAGAATGCCGAACTCGCGGGCAGAATCGCGGCGCAGGGCTGCCGGATATCGGAACAGCCGATGGGGTTGGAACCCCAAGCGCGGCATTTTCCGCTGCGCAACCGGATTATATCGGGGCTGTCGCTGGCGGTGATTGTGGTAGAGGCGGCGGCGCGGTCTGGATCTTTGATCACCGCGCGCAACGCGCTGGATCAGGGGCGCGATGTGTTTGCCGTGCCGGGGCATCCGTTCGATGCGCGCGCGGCCGGGTGCAATATGCTGATCCGCGATGGCGCCACATTGATTCGGTCGGCAGCGGATGTGGTTGAGGCGCTTGGCGCCAACCGTTCGGTGCGGCCTCTGGTGCCACACGTGGCACCTGTTGTGCGCAGAACGCCCGCCTTGCCGGGGCCCGTGCCCGTGCAACGACCCTTGGCGGATATTGCGGCGCTGCACAGCAAGATATTGAACCGTCTGGGCCCAAGCCCCTTGGCCGAAGATCAGCTGATCCGCGATCTGGCAATGCCCGCGTCAAGCGTGGCACCGGAACTGTTGTCGCTGGAGCTGGAAGGGCGCATTCAACGCCAAGCAGGCGGGCTTTTGTCGCGGATCGCGTGACGTGGCTGGGCTGCGCCGCAAGGCTCCATTGACAAACACCCCCACCACCCACATCTTGCGCGGCCATTGTAGGTGCGATCGAAACAGGAATTCTTATGGCAGTTGTCGTCGTCGAGTCACCGGCTAAGGCCAAGACAATCAACAAATATCTTGGGTCCGACTATACTGTGCTGGCGTCCTTTGGCCATGTGCGGGATTTGCCTCCCAAGGATGGTTCTGTTGATACCGAAGACGATTTTGCCATGAAATGGGAAGTGGCGGCGGATAGCAAAAAGCATATCCGCGCCATTACTGATGCCTTGAAAACCGATAATGAACTGATCCTCGCCACCGACCCCGACCGCGAAGGCGAGGCGATTTCTTGGCACCTGCAGGAAGCGCTGTCTGCCCAGATCAAGAAAGGCGTCAAGGTCAGCCGCGTGACGTTCAACGCGATTACCAAGGCTGCCGTAACCGAGGCCATGAAAAACCCGCGCCAGGTGGATGTGCCGCTGGTGGATGCCTATCTTGCGCGGCGCGCGCTGGATTATCTGGTGGGGTTCAAATTGTCGCCGGTGCTGTGGCGCAAGTTGCCGGGGGCGAAATCGGCAGGGCGGGTGCAGTCTGTTTGCCTGCGCCTGATCGTTGACCGCGAGATGGAGATTGAGGCCTTTCGCGCCCGCGAATTCTGGACGGTGGGGGCGATGCTGGTCACCCCCCGCAATCAGGAATTCGAGGCCCGGTTGACCGTGCTGGGCGGCAAGAAGTTGGATAAATTCGACATTGCAACCGCTGCAGCGGCGGAAATAGCGGTGCATGCTGTCAATTCGCGAACATTTTCCGTGGCGTCGGTGGAAGCCAAGCCCGCCTCGCGGAACCCCTATGCTCCCTTCATGACCTCGACCCTGCAACAAGAAGCATCCCGCAAATTTGGCATGGGCGCCAAGCAATGCATGAACGCGGCGCAACGGCTTTATGAGGCCGGATATATCACCTATATGCGCACCGACGGCATCGACATGGCGCCAGAGGCGGTGATGGCCGCGCGCGATGAAATCAAGCGCCGTTTCGGGGTTACCTATGTGCCCGACAGCCCGCGCATGTATAAAAACAAGGCGAAGAACGCGCAGGAAGCGCATGAATGTATTCGCCCAACCGAAATGTCGGCAGCGCCTGAATCCTTGCGGCTGACCGAGGCGGATCAGAAAAAACTGTATGATCTGATCTGGAAACGCACGCTTGCCAGTCAGATGTCGGCGGCGCGGATGGAACGCACGACTGTGGAAATTCTGTCACCTGACGCACAAGTGGGCCTGCGCGCGACCGGGCAGGTTGTGCTGTTCGACGGGTTCCTCAAGATCTACGACCAAGGCCGCGATGATGAGGAAGACGACGAAGGCCGTCTGCCGCAAATCATGCAAGGCGAGGCGGTTGCGAAGAAATCTGTAAGTCAGGATCAGCATTTCACCCAACCGCCGCCGCGCTATACAGAGGCGACGCTGGTCAAGCGGATGGAAGAATTGGGCATTGGCCGCCCGTCAACCTATGCGTCGATCATGACCACGATTGTGGACCGCGAATATGTGCGCCGCGACAAGAACCGCCTGTTCCCCGAGGATAAAGGTCGGCTGGTCACTGCGTTCCTGTCCAACTATTTCCGCAAATATGTGGAATATGATTTCACCGCCGATCTTGAGGCGGAACTTGACGATGTGTCCGCAGGTGAGCGCAATTATAAAGAAGTCCTCGCCCGGTTCTGGCGCGATTTTTCTGCTGCGATTGCGGAAACCGCCGATCTGCGCATTGGCGAAGTGCTGACCAAGATTGATGAATTCCTCGCCCCGCATCTATATCCGTTGCGGGAAGACGGGTCTGATCCGCGCGTGTGCCAGACCTGTGGCACGGGCCGCTTGCACCTGAAAACGGCGCGGTCGGGGTCGGCCTTCATCGGCTGCGGCAACTATCCCGAATGCCGGTATACGCGCCCCATTTCGGGGGGTGACGAGGGCGGGTCGGTCGATGGCCGCACGCTTGGCCAAGATGAAAACGGGTTGGAAATTACTCTGCGCGCAGGGCGGTTTGGCCCCTATGTTCAGCGCGGCGAGGCGTCGGAAGAGGCGCCGAAACCACCGCGTTCCAGCCTGCCCAAGGGCTGGACGCCAGAGGGGGTAACGCTGGAATCGGCATTGCAACTGCTGGGTTTGCCGCGCCAGATCGGTGCGCATCCGGCGGACGGCGTGATGATCGAGGCGGCGTTGGGGCGGTTTGGGCCTTACGTCAAACACGGGTCGGTTTACGCCAATGTCGCCGATATTGACGAAGTGTTCACCATCGGCATGAACCGTGCGGTTGAGGTGTTGGCGCAAAAAGCCACCCGTGGCGGGCGCGGTGCGGCGGCGGCCCCGCTGCGGGAACTTGGCGCACATCCGGACGGCGGCTTGGTGCAAGTGATGCCGGGAAAATACGGGCCGTATGTGAAATGGGCCAAGGTAAACGCGACGCTGCCGAAGGAATTGGATCCGGAAACGGTAACGCTGGACGAGGCGTTGGCTTTGGTGGCCGAAAAGGCGGGTAAGGGGAAGCCTGCGAAAAAGGCGGCGGTGAAGAAACCGGCGGCGAAAGCTGCGGTGAAGAAGCCTGTCGTGAAAAAAGCGGTTGTGCAAAAGGCGGTTGTGAAAAAGCCCGCGACTAAGGCAGCAGTGGCACAGAAACCAGCGGTCAAAAAAGCGCCCGCCAAGGCAAGGGCCGTAGCGGAATAACGAAGATTTTTTGACGAAAAATCGTCTTATCCGACATCAGTCTTTCAGCACGCCGCGCGGGTTTAGCAGGCGGCGGATGACGCCTTCGCGGGTGATCTGGCCGATGATTTGGCCGTTCTCCGTCAGGGTCACGGCGCGTGTATCGCCGCGCAGTTGTGACATGACTTCGCGAATGGGGGCGTCCGCCTCACAGTTGCCAGAGGTGGGGAACGCCCCTGGCGTAGATTCCATGGCATCACGCGCGGTCAGCACCCCTAAGGGGTTCATATGGTTGACGAAATCGGCCACGTAGTCAGACACCGGGTTGGCGATAATTTCCCGCGCGGTGCCGCATTGCACGATGCGGCCGCCGTCCATCAGGGCAATCCTGTCACCGATCTTGAACGCTTCATCCAGATCGTGGGAGACGAAAATGATGGTCCGTTTCAGCTTGGATTGCAGATCAAGAAGTTCGTCCTGAAGGCGCGACCGGATCAGCGGATCAAGCGCTGAAAACGGCTCATCCATCAGCAGGATCGGCGCTTCGGTGACAAAGGCGCGCGCTAGCCCCACGCGTTGTTGCATGCCGCCGGACAGCTCGCCGACTTTACGCTCCGCCCATTGGGTCAGGTTCACGAGGTCCAGCTGTCGGTCAACGCGGGATTTGCGATCCGACTCAGATACGCCGCCAAGTTCAAGGCCCAGCCCCACATTTTCGCGCACCGTGCGCCAGGGCAGCAGGCCGAATGCCTGAAACACCATCGCGATATTCGACAGCCGCAGGCGGCGCAGGGTGGCGGCATCGGCATGGGTGACGGAGGTCATTTTACCGCCATCCAGCACCCGCACCTCGCCCCGGCAGACCGGGTTCAACCCGTTGACTGCGCGCAGCAGGGTGGATTTTCCAGACCCCGACAGCCCCATCAGCACCAGAATCTCGCCATTGCCGACGGTCAGGCTGCAATCATGCACGCCCAAAATCTGGCGGGTGGTTTCCTGAATTTCAGACCGGGTTTTGCCCTGGTCCATCAGGGGCAGGGCCTCGGCGGGGCGGTCACCAAAGACGATATTCACGCGATCAAATTCGACGGCGTTTGCCGGGGCGATATCGGGCAGGGCCGGGGGAGAGATGGAGTTCATCTGGTTTCCACCCGCAACATTCGGTCAAGCAAGATGGCCACCACAACGATGATGAAACCGGATTCGAATCCAAGCGCGGTGTTGACGGAATTCAGCGCGCGCACCACGGGCACGCCAAGGCCATTCGCGCCGACAAGCGCGGCGATCACCACCATGGACAGCGACAGCATGATGGTCTGGTTCAGGCCTGCCATGATTTGGGGCAGGGCATAGGGCAATTCTACCTTCCACAGGCGCTGTTTGGGCGTGGCACCAAAGGCGGTTACCGCCTCCAGCAGCGGCTGCGGCGTGGTGGAAATGCCAAGATGCGTCAGCCGAATGGGCGCGGGCAGCACAAAGATCACGGTGGCAATCAGGCCCGGCACCATGCCAAGGCCAAAGAACACGATGGCCGGGATCAGGTAAACGAAGGTCGGCAGGGTTTGCATCAGGTCCAGCACCGGCACCATGAAGCGGTAAAGCCGGGGGCGGTGGGCGACAGCGATGCCGATGGGCACACCAAGCCCCATGCAGACGACGCAGGCAGACAGGATCAGGGTCAGGCTTTCGGTGGTTTCTTCCCAGTAGCCCTGGTTCAGGATGAACAGGAACCCAAGCAGCACGCCAAGGCAAACCTTCCAGCTGTGTTGCAAAAACCATGTGATTGCAAGGAATATGGAAATGATAACAAGGGGATGCGGGGTTTGCAACAGCCACAGGATGCCGTTGATCATCGCCTCCATGGCGACCGAAATGGCGTCAAACACGCCGCCAAGATTGTCATTCATCCATTCAAAAACAGCTTTGGCTGTTTTTCCAACGGGTATTTTGTAATCGGTCAGAAATTCCATTTGCCCACCCAAAGCCCGAATAGAGCCCGAAAATTAAAGGCCCCGGACTATGCCGGGGCCTTAGTGTCGGTTTATTGCAATGCCGCCGTGACAGCAGCCGCGGCGTCGCCGCCGTCTTTGGTGGTGACACCGTCAAGCCACGGTGCCCAGACGGTGGGGTTCGCGGCAAGCCACGCCTTGGCGGCATCGGCTGGATCAGCGCCATCGTTCAGGATGCCGCCCATAATCTCGTTTTCCATGGGCAGGCTGAAGACCAGGTTCGACAGCAACTTGCCGGTGTTCGGGCATTCGGCCACGTAGCCTGCGCGCACATTGGTGGCGACTGTGGCACCGCCAAGATTGGGGCCAAAGAAATCATCGCCACCGGTCAGGTAGGTCATCTTGAAATTGGCGTTCATCGGATGCGGCTCCCACCCAAGAAAGACGATCGGCTTGCCATCCTCGGTTGCCTTTTTCACTTCGGCCAACATGCCCTGTTCGGACGATTCCACAACTTCGAAACCGTCCAGTTTGAATGGCCCCGATGCAATCATCTCAAGGATCAGGCGGTTGCCGTCATTGCCGGGTTCGATGCCGTAAATCTGGCCTTCAAGCGCGTCTTTGTTGGCGGCAATACCGGCAAAATCGGTGATGCCAAGGGCAGCGCCTGCTTCATTGGTGGCAAGAGTATACTTGGCGCCTTCCAGATTGGTGCGCACAGTTTCAACCTTGCCGGCATCGCGGTAGGGGGCGATGTCAGCCTCCATCGTGGGCATCCAGTTGCCAAGGAACACGTCGATATCGCCTTCGGCAAGGCCAGTGTAGGTCACGGGAACCGACAGAACCTTGATCTCTGTCTCATATCCCAGCGCTTCCAGGATCAGCGCCGAGGTGGCAGTGGTGGCGGTGATATCGGTCCAGCCGACATCAGAGAAGACGACCTTGTCGCAGCCTTCGGCATTGACGCTGCCTGCAAAGGCAAAGGCCACAGTCGTGGCCAGCAGCATTTTTGTAAGGGTTTTCATGATGGCTCCCGTTGTTTTTGATCGGATGGTTTTTTGTTGATTGACGAGTCAATAAAACTCACGCACCCTCGTCTTGGCAAGTGTTTTTTGCAAGGAGCGTGACATGCCCAAGCTTGGAATGGAGCCTATCCGAAAGGCGGCGCTGGTCAATGCAACGATTGTTGAGATTGGCCGCACTGGCAGTCTGGATGTGACGGTTGGTCAAATCGCCAAGCGCGCGGGCATGTCCACTGCACTGGCGCATCACTATTTTGGCGGCAAAGAGGCGATGTTTTTGGCGGCGATGCGGCATGTTCTATCGCTGTATGGGGCCGAAGTGCGTGGTGCACTTGTCATGGCAAATGGTGATGTGGGGCGGTTGCAAGCCATTGTGCGGGCGTCGTTCAGCCCGACGAATTTTCGGCGCGAGGTGGTAGGGGCCTGGCTTAATTTCTATGTTTTGGCGCAAACCGTACCAGAGGCGCGGCGATTGCTGGCGGTGTATCAGCGGCGGCTGCATTCCAACCTGATGGCCTGTTTACGGCCTTTGGTGGGGCTGCGGGCGGAGGATGTGGCACGCGGGTTGGGGGCGTTGATCGACGGGGTTTATCTGCGCGAGGCGCTGTCTGTGTCTGCGCCGGATGGCAAAACATCCATTGCATTGGTGTTGGACTATCTGGATGCAGAACTAAAGCGGACGCTGTAAAATATTGATTAAGAACGGGAAAATGGGAAATTGACGGCGGATTATGTGATAGTTGGGGCGGGGTCAGCCGGGTCTGCACTGGCCTATAGGCTGGGGCAGGCGGGGGCGTCTGTGACGGTGATCGAACATGGCGGCACCGATGCCGGGCCGTTCATTCAGATGCCGGCGGCGCTGTCATACCCGATGAATATGTCGATGTATGACTGGGGCTTTCAGACCGAACCCGAGCCGCATTTGGGCGGGCGCAAACTGGCCACACCGCGCGGCAAGGTGATTGGCGGATCATCCTCCATCAACGGCATGGTCTATGTGCGCGGCCACGCGCGGGATTTTGACACCTGGGCCGAGATGGGGGCGCAGGGCTGGGGCTATGCCGATGTGCTGCCGTATTTCAAGCGCATGGAAAACTGGCATGGCGGCAGCGATAACGGGGACGGCGCATGGCGCGGCACTGACGGCCCGTTGCACATCACACGCGGGCCACGGTCGAACCCGCTGTTCAACGCGTTTATCGAAGCGGGGCGGCAAGCGGGATATCCGGTGACGCCGGACTATAACGGCGAGGCGCAAGAAGGCTTTGGCGCAATGGAGGCCACGATCTGGAAAGGTCGGCGCTGGTCTGCGGCGAATGCGTATCTTCGGCCCGCGATGAAGGCGGGCAATGTCAGGGTCGTGCGCGCGCTTGCATCGCGTGTGGTGTTTGAAGGCAACCGCGCCGTTGGGGTTGAGGTACGCCGGGGTGGCGGGACAGAGGTGATCCGCGCCGGGGTTGAGGTGATTTTGGCGGCATCATCCATCAACACGCCGAAGATATTGATGCTGTCGGGCATCGGGCCGGGCCAGCATCTGTCAGACAATGGCATTGCGGTGCGGGCGGACCGGGTTGGCGTGGGGGCCAATCTGCAAGACCATCTCGAAGTGTACATGCAATACGCGGCCAAGTTGCCAATTACGCTGTATAAATACTGGAACCTGTTCGGCAAGGGATTGATCGGGGCGCAGTGGTTGTTGACGGGCAAGGGGCTTGGGGCCAGCAACCAGTTTGAGGCTTGCGCCTTTATCCGGTCACGCGCGGGCATCGACTATCCCGATATTCAATATCATTTTCTGCCCATAGCCGTGCGCTATGATGGCAAAACCGTCGCCGCAGGGCATGGCTTTCAGGTGCATGTGGGGCCGATGCGGTCACTCTCGCGCGGGGCGGTGACGCTGCGGTCAGGCAACCCCGCCGATGCGCCGGTGATCCGGTTCAATTACATGAGCGAGACGCAGGATTGGGAAGAATTCCGCGCCTGTATACGGCTGACGCGCGAGGTGTTTGGCCAAGCGGCGATGCACCCGCATGTGAAGCATGAAATTCAGCCGGGCGATAGCGTGCAAACGGACGCTGAAATTGATGCGTTTATTCGCGCACATGCGGAAAGCGCCTATCATCCCTGCGGGACGGCGCGGATGGGGCGCGCTGATGATCCGGGGGCGGTGGTGGACCCGGAATGCCGGGTGATCGGGGTGGATGGATTGCGGGTGGTGGACAGTTCCATCTTTCCGCAGGTGACGAACGGCAACCTGAACGCGCCGTCGATTATGGTGGGCGAAAAAGCGGCAGATCATATTTTGGGGCGCACGCCCTTGGCGCGGTCCAATCAGGTGCCGATGGTGAACCCGAACTGGCGCACAGCGCAGCGGTAGCTTGCGATTGGGCTATGCGGTCAGTCCAATCGCACGGGCGCGCTGCATGACCCACAGCACGCATAGAATTGAAATCGCGGATGTAATCAGCATCACCAAAATCAACGGCATGGTGCCGGATGTCGGCGTTAGCACAGCGCCTGCCAGTGCCGAAAGGGCGGCCCCGCCGCCTATCGTGAAGGCTGATCCCAAGCCGGACGCGGAGCCTGCCAAGGCTGGGCGCACCGATAGCAAGCCCGCATTGGCGCTGGGCAGCATGATGCCGTTGCCAAGACCAACAGAGATGATCAGGCCAAAAAATAGCGGGGCGTTCTCATAGCCCATGGCGGCAAGCAGGGCCAGAATGGCCATGCCGAAAGTGTTCACCACAGTGCCCGCCAACGCCATCTTGTTGATGCCAAACCGCATGGCATAGCGGCCAGACAGAAAGTTGCCGACCAGATAGCCAAGGGCCGGCGCACCGAAGTAAAATCCCAGCGTCGCGGCATCCATGCGAAAGACGTTTGTGCCCACAAAGGGTGCGCCGCCGAGGTAAGCAAAGAACGAACCTGATGCGAAGGCTGATGCCAGACAGTAGCCCCAAAACCGCTGTGATTTCAGCAGCTCGGGATATTGGCGGGCTTGATCGCGAAAGCTGGCGGCGCGGTTGGTTGCGGTTTCGCCGAGGTCGCCCCAGGTGAGCGCCAGCACGCCAACCCCGGCGATGCCCAGCAGGGCAAACGACGCCTGCCAGCCAAACGCCTTGTCCAGCATGCCACCAATCACCGGGCCAATCATCGGCACCACCGACATCCCCATCGTGACATAGCCGATCATCGAGGCGGCTTTGTCTTGGGCCACCATATCGCGCACCACGGCGCGGGTTAGCACAAAGCCCGACGCAATCGCCGCTTGCAGCATGCGGCAGGCCAGAAACACGCCAAAGTTGGGTGCCAGGACGGCCCCAAATGTTGCCACGACAAAGATTGCAATGCTGACCAACAGCACTGATCTGCGGCCAAAACGGTCAGATATCGGCCCGATGAAAATCTGCAAAAACGCGGTCATCGCCAGATACAGCGACACCGTCAGTTGCATGACGTGATATTCCACCCCAAAATGCGCAGCCATCGACGGCAGGGATGGCAAGAAAATGTTCAACGACATCGCCGCCAATCCGGTGATCAGGATCAGGGTCATGATGTGGGGCGGGGTGGTGCGGTTCAAAAACCGGGGCGCGGGAAAGTCTGACATTTGATTGACCTATGCCTGTGGTGCCGCTCTGTC
>JAYSPY010000125.1:0-1980 GCA_043721855.1 Pseudorhodobacter sp. | reverse complement strand
ATGTGGACCCGAACGACGTGCTGCCTGCGCTGACCGCCTATTACGTCATGCGCATCGGGCGGCTGCCGCTGGTGCCGTATTTCGCCCCCGGCGATCCCGATCTTGCACACGCGGTGCGAGCTTTGGCCAGCACTCACCATGCGGTACTGTTGGCAAATCACGGCCCGGTGGTGGCCGGAACCAGCCTTGCCAATGCGCAATATGCCACCGAAGAACTGGAAGAAACTGCCAAGCTGTTTCTGATGCTGCAAAATCAAGCACTGCGCCTGTTGACGCCCGAACAGATCGCCGATCTGCGCCGCCGCTTTAACCTATCCTGACACACTCGGAGAATGATTATGACGCAAACGCATGAAAAGGTTGGTTTTGTTGGTCTTGGCCTGATGGGGCAAGGCATGGCCAAGAACATCGTTGAAAAGGGCTATCCGTTGACCGTGGTGGCGCATCGCAAGCGCACGGCGGTGGATGATCTGGTCGCTCGTGGTGCCGTGGAAGCTGCGTCTCTGGAAGACCTTGCGCGCGGTTGCGACGTGATCTTTCTGTGCCTGACCGGATCACCCGAGGTTGCGGCTGCGGTGGCGGCGCTGAAGCCCGGTCTGGCCAAGGGCGCGGTGGTGGTGGATTGTTCGACCTCGGACCCGACCGTCAGTCTGCGTCTGGCGGCGGAACTGGCCGAGATCGGCGTTGATTTTGTCGATGCCCCGCTGTCGCGCACCCCGAAAGAAGCTTGGGCTGGAACGCTTGATTGCATGGTCGGCGCCAGTGATGCCAGCTTTGCCAGGGTGCAACCGATCATCGCCACCTGGGCCGCGAAAATTGTGCATATCGGCGCGGTTGGCGATGGTCACAAGATGAAACTTCTGAACAACTTCCTGTCGTTGGGCTATGCCGCCCTGTATTCCGAGGCGCTGGCGCTGTCGCGCAAGGTCGGCATTCCGGTGGCCGAATTTGACAAGGTCATTCGCGGCGGGCGGATGGACTGCGGCTTTTACCAAACCTTCATGGGCTATGCGCTGGAAGGCAACCGCGAGGCGCACAAGTTCACTTTGGCCAATGCCTACAAAGACATGCGCTATGTGGAATCGATGGCGAATGCTGCGACGGTAGCCACGCCCATGGCCAGCGCGGTGAAGAATTCCTTCGCTTTGGCGATGGCGACGGGTGGCAGTGGCGCAGAAGATTATGTGCCGCATCTGTCGGACTATATCGCCAAGGCCAACGGGCTTTAAAACGCACGCGCCCTCCACGCAATCCGGTTGGGCGCTTGCCCCTGATTTCCAAGCGGTTTTGCGGGCTACAGCAATCCCCGCGCGGCCAGATTTCGCATCAGCGCCCCGGTGCCGAACCGCCATTCCGGCGCTTCGGTCGACAGTCGGACGGTGTTAGTCAGCGCGCCCAACTCGCGGGCCGAGATCGTCACCACATCGCCCAGATGGTGGGTAAAGCCCTGCCCCGGCCCGTTGCGGTCTTGCACCGGCGAGAACATCGTACCGCAAAACAGCACAAAGCCGTCGGGATATTGGTGATGTCGCCCCCGCGTTTGCGCCACCAGATCGGCGGGGTCGCGGCTGATCTGGCGCATCGACGACGCGCCTTGCAGCGAAAAGCCGTCTGCGCCGGTGACGCTCAGCGAAAGTTCCAGCCCGCGCACGGTATCCAGGGTGAAATCGGCGTCGAACAGCCGGATGAACGGGCCGATGCTGGCGGCAGCATTGTTGTCTTTAGAGTAAGTCGCCTTCAATTGGTTCCATACCCTGCGGCTTTGAAGTAATTTGAGCATTCCCGGCTTGGAAATAGGTCGCACACCCGTCCGACAGTGTTCCAGAGGTCTTGGTATGTTCTTGCGGCGGCTTTCCGGATCATGGTTTTCAGCTTCGAGAAGGCAGTGTTGCACAAATCGGCTGAGGGGATTCATCTTATGAAACCAGCGTGATAGCTGGGACGGATGAGCCGAGCAAACGCCCCGAGCTACAAGACCCT
>JAYSPY010000124.1:0-25747 GCA_043721855.1 Pseudorhodobacter sp. | reverse complement strand
AAATCCGGCACCGAGCCGCTGGTCCGGGTGATGGCGGAATGTGAGGATGAAGGATTGTTGGTCGAGGTGGTGGACGGGATAGTGGCGGCGGTGCAAGCGGCAGTGTAACGCCTCTATTACGCATGCCAATTTATTGATATTACACACTACCATTGTTTTCGTTATTCGAAATTCAACCCCGTTTGGCCGAAGGGCGCGGCCAGACGGGGTCAGACCGCCGTGAAGCCATTATCGACAAACAAATGCGTGCCGTTCACGAAACTCGCCTCATCGCTGGCCAAAAACAGGGCGGCTTGCGCCACTTCAACCGCTTTGCCGATGCGACCTTGGGCGGCGGTGATTGCCGCTTCGGACACATCGACGCCCAGCGCCTGCAGGTCGCGCACTTCGCGCAGGCCGTGCGGGGTTTCAATGAAACCGGGGCAGACGGCGTTGCAGCGGATGCCGCGATCCCGAAATTCGACGGCAATCGCGCGGGCAAACATGTGAACAGCACCCTTGGTGGTATCATAAAGCACCTCCATCGGGGTGCCCGCCACGGCAGAGATGGACGAGGTGCACACGATCGACCCGCCGCCTGCCGCGATCATGCCGGGCAGCACGGCTTTGGTGACCAGAAACATGGATTTGACGTTGACAGCGTGCAGCCAATCCCATTCCGCCTCGGTCGTGTCGAGAAACGGTTTGATGACGATGGTGCCCGCATGGTTGAACAAAACGGTGATCGGGCCAAGGGCGGATGTGGCCTGACCTACGGCGGCAGAAACTTGGGCTGCATCTGACACGTCGCATTTGATGGCAACGGCGTGGCCACCATTTGCAGTAATTTCTGCGACGCGGGCCTGCGCCTCGGCCAAATTGAGATCGAGGATTGCAACCTTTGCCCCCTCAGCCGCGAACAGCACAGATGCCGCCCCGCCCATGCCCGTGGCCCCGCCCGAAATAAGGGCCACTTTGCCGGAAAGTCTGTTCATTTTTGCCCCCAAAGAAAAGGGCAGCCGCAAAAGGCCGCCCGATCCGATACTTTTACGGCGCGGTTTATCCCGCCGTCAACCTATGTTGCGGGCTTAGTTGCGGGCTTTGTCGACCATCTTGCCTTTGGATATCCACGGCATCATGTCACGCAGCTTTTTGCCGACCAGTTCGATCTGGTGCTCGTCGTTGGAACGGCGCGAGGCCTTGATCGTGGGCTGACCCACGGCGTTTTCCAGCATGAAGTCGCGCACGAATTTGCCGGACTGAATGTCGGACAGAACCGCTTTCATGCGGGCTTTCGTCTCGACATAGGGCAGAATGCGCGGGCCGGAGACGTATTGGCCGTATTCGGCGGTGTTCGAGATTGAATAATCCATGTTGGCGATGCCGCCTTCATAGATCAGATCGACGATCAGTTTGACCTCGTGCAGGCATTCGAAATAGGCCATTTCAGGCTCGTATCCCGCTTCAACCAGCGTCTCGAATCCCATGCGGATCAACTCGATCAAGCCGCCACAGAGAACCGCCTGTTCACCGAAAAGGTCGGTTTCGCATTCTTGCCGGAAGTTCGTCTCGATGATACCCGACCGCCCGCCACCGATGCCGGAGCAATAAGAAAGGCCGATTTCCATGGCTTTGCCGGTGGCATCATTGTGGACGGCCACAAGGCAGGGCACGCCGCCGCCTTTGGTGTATTCGCCGCGCACGGTGTGGCCGGGGCCTTTGGGGGCCATCATGATGATGTCAACACCGGCTTTCGGCTCGATCAGGCCAAAATGGATGTTCAGGCCGTGGGCAAAGGCAATGGCGGCACCTTCGCGGATGTTGTCATGCACGTATTTGCGGTAGGTTTCGGCCTGCAATTCATCGGGCATGGTGAACATGATCAGGTCGGCCCATTTGGCGGCCTCGGCGATGCCCATGACCTTGAGGCCTTCGGCTTCGGCTTTTTTGGCGGAAGCGGAACCGGTCCGGAGTGCGACGACGAGGTTTTTCGCACCAGAATCGCGCAGGTTCAGCGCGTGGGCGTGGCCCTGGGAGCCGTAGCCGAGGATGGCCACCTTTTTGTCTTTGATGATGTTCACATCGCAGTCACGGTCGTAATACACGCGCATTCGGGCGGTCCTTTTATGGGTTGATCGGCGCAGGATAGGGGTTTTGCGGGGTAACACTGTGCAAAATTTGACGAGTCAGGCGATTTATGAAATAAATCATGCGTGAAAACACGCATAGACGGATTTATCATGCAGCTTGACCCGACCGACCGCAGGATTTTGCGGCATCATCTGGCAGAGCCGTCATTGCCGCGCGCGGCTTTGGCGGTACTTGCCGGGGTGACACCTGCGACCTTGTGGCGTCGGTTGGAGCGGTTGGTGAGTGCGGGCGTGATCCGGTCGGAAAGCATGGTGATTGACTGGCGCAAGCTTGGCTATGAGGTGGAGGTGAGCCTGCGGTTTACGCTGGATAAAATCGATCCACGGGCGTTTGATGATTTTATCGCCGCGGCACGGGACGTGCCGGAGGTGATTGCGATCGAGACGTTTCTGGGCCGGGTTGATGTGCGGCTGAACGTGATTGCCCGCGATATGGCGCATTATGCGGACATTTACCGCGCGCGCATTCTGACAATGCCGCATATCGCGGATATCGAGGCGCTGATGCTGATTGCCACCATCAAGGATGCGGAAGGATTGCCGTTGTGATGCAGCTTGATGAAGTGGACTGCGGGATTTGCCGGGCATTAAGCCTTGATGCCGGGGTGAGTGCCGAGGAATTGGGCCGCCGCTTTGGGTTATCGCAGCCGGCTGCGTGGCGGCGGGTGAAGCGGCTGGAAGAGGCGGGGATATTGGCGGGGCGGCGGGTGGAAGTGGACCGTGCCGCACTCGGGTTTGGGGTGACGGTGTTTTTGGGGGTAAAGCTGGCCACCAAGGGGCGGGTGTCGCTTGAGGATTTCGAGCGCGCGGTGACAGCGATACCCGAGGTGCAGGTGGTGCAGCATGTGTTGGGGCTGTTTGATTACCGATTGCGGGTGGTGGCGCGCGACATTGCGGATTTCGAGCGGGTGCTGCGCCGCCGGATCATGACGCTGCCGGGGGTGGGGCAGGTAGAGGCGAATGTGTTGCTGACGGAAGAACGGCGGCCGGGGCCGATATAGGTTTGCTGGTGACTGGGCGCGCGGAAATGTCGGAATTGAGTATTTTCCCGAATAGGAAATGGGCTAGGCTTGCGACTGACGCCCATTGGAGGATCTAAGATGCCCGGACTGCACGCCCATGTTGACCCTGATGGGTTGGAAGAATTCTCGGTCGTGTTCACGGATCGGTCTTTGAACCATATGTCGGGCAAGTTTGGTGGCGTGATGCGCGATATATCGGCCATGCTGCGCGAGGTATATCACGCAGATGCGGTGGCGCTGGTGCCCGGCGGCGGGTCTTACGCGATGGAGGCGGTGGCACGGCAGTTTGCCAATGGGCGGCACGCGCTGGTGGTGCGCAATGGCTGGTTTTCCTATCGGTGGAGCCAGATATTCGAGGCGGGTGGGTTTACGTCGGACACCACGATTGTGATGGCGCGGGCATCGGGCAATGGTGCGCAAGCGGCCTTTGCGCCACCGCCGATTGCCGAAGTGGTGGCCAAGATACATGAGGCGCGCCCGGATGTGGTGTTTGCGCCGCATGTGGAAACCAGTGCCGGGTTGATCCTTCCGGATGATTATATCTCCGCGATGGCGGCGGCGGCGCATGACGTAGGCGCGCTGTTGGTGCTGGACTGTATCGCCAGCGGCTGCATCTGGGTGGATATGGCGGCGACGGGGGTGGATGTGCTGATATCAGCGCCGCAAAAGGGCTGGTCTGCGTCCCCATCGGCGGGCTGCGTGATGCTGTCGGCGCGGGCTGAGGCGCGGCTGGCGGAGACGACATCGAACAGCTTTGCGATTGATTTGAAGAAATGGCGCAGCATCATGGCCGCCTATGAAGGTGGTGGGCATGCCTACCATGCCACGATGCCGACGGATGCATTGGTCGGATTTCGCGATGCGATGTTGGAGACACGCGCGCACGGGTTTGAGGCGATGAAGGCGGCACAGTGGGCGCTGGGCACCGGTGTGCGGGGGATGTTGGCGGCCAAGGGTGTGAAGTCGGTGGCGGCCGATGGATTCGGCGCACCGGGAGTGGTGGTGTCGTTCACCGCTGATCCAGAGGTGCAGAATGGTAAGAAATTCGCGGCCATGGGGATGCAAATTGCGGCAGGTGTGCCATTGCAAGTGGGCGAGGGGCCGGAGTTCAAGACGTTCCGGCTGGGCCTGTTCGGGCTGGATAAGCTATACGATGTGCCGGGCACTCTGGCGCGGTTAGCCCGGGTGATTGACGCGGTTTTGTAAGCGGGGGCATCGCGCAGCAATGAGATCGGCGGGATCGCCCATCCCGCGGCTTGTGTCGGATGGGCAATTTGCCCAGCTCAACGCAGGCCAAGCCCCACGCGCATCAGGGTTTTGCGCAGGGGTGTGACCGCGTAAAGCGCGTTCAATGCAGCGCCGCGCAGATCGCGCAAGGCGGGGGCCCCCAGCATGGAGGCGCGGTTGAGGGCATCTATGCCGATGACGCGGGTTCGGATATCGCGGTGGCGCGCGCTTTGGTAGGCATCCAGCATGGTCGCATCGCCAAGCGTGCCGGGGGTGGCGGTGGCGAGGGCCAGCAGGGTGGCGATATCGGTCAGGCTCATGTTCAGCCCTTGGGCACCGATGGGCGGCATGACATGGGCGGCCTCGGCCATCAGGGCGGTGCGGGGACCGATCAGGCTTTGCGCCATCTGGCTGATGATGGGCCAGACCGTGCGGGGGGAGACAAGAGTGAGCGGCCCAAGGATATGGCAGGAGCGGGTGTCGATCGCGGACTCGAAACCTGGCGTGTCCAGGGCGGCCAATCGTTGAACCTCGGGGCCTTCAGCCATCCAGATCACGGCAGAGGCGGGCATGCCATCGCGGTCAGGCAGCGGCACCAGCGTGAAAGGGCCGCCGGAGCGGTGGATCTCGGTCGATACGTTGTCATGTGGAATGGGGTGGGTGACGGCAAAGGTCAGCGCTTTTTGGCCGTAGCGCCATGTGCGCACGCCAATGCCAAGGGCTTGGCGCACCATGGAATTGCGGCCATCTGCGCCGATCAGCAGTTTGGCAGAGATGGCGGTGCCGTCGGTGAGTGTGACCCGCGCCTCGGTTTCCCGGGTCAACACGGATTTGGTGGCCACACCGGGGCGGAAGTCGACATTTGGCAACTCGCCCAGGCGCGCGACCATTTCACGGCGCAGCAGCCAGTTCGGCAGGTTATAGCCAAAGGGTTGGTCGGACACGTCTTTTGCGTCAAAATCCTTGATGCGGCGGGGTTCGTTTTCCGCACCACCGGCATCAATGATGCGCATGATCTGCAGGGGCGCTGCGTGGGGCGCAAGCCGGTGCCACAGGCCAGCTGCTTGCAGCACGCTGAGTGCGGGTTGCAGAAAGGCGGTGGTGCGAAGGTCGGCACCGGGGGCTGTGGCAGATGTCACGGGCGGTTCGGGATCAACGCAAATGACGTTGAACCCGGCTGCGCCGAAGGCGGCCGCCGCGGTCAGGCCGGCGACGCCGCCGCCTGAAATCACGATGTCTGTGGCGATGCGGTTCATGCCCTTAAGATATGCTGCAAGCGACGGTTGTCCAAGTGACAAACCGTCTCGGGTGTCAGGCGAGAAGGTGGCCCAGAAACGCGGTCAGATCATCGGTGTGATGGTGGATATAAGGCGCGGGCAGGGGGTTTGGGGCGACCAGAACAGTTTGCATGCCCATGGCATGGGGGGCGGCCAGATTGCGGGTGTCATCTTCGAACATTGCGGCGGTGGCGGGGTTTAGATTGTCCAGCGCGAAGACCGTCTCAAACGCCGCGCGGTCCGGTTTTGGGTGAAAGGCTGCGTGTTCAACACCGTAGACGGCATCAAATACGCCTTCCAGCCCGCGCGCCCTGATCACATGATGGGCATAGGGGGCGGAGCCGTTGGTGTAGACGATTCGCCGCCCCGGCAGGGCGCGGATATGGCTGGCAAGGGTGGGATCCGGCATCAGCGCTGCGAAACTGATGTCGTGCACATCGGTCAGATAAGGGGTGGGATCGACGTCATGTTCACGCATCAAACCTGCCAGCGTGGTGCCGTAGGTAGCCCAGTAGTGGCGGCGCAGGTGGTCAGCCTCGGGGCGGTCAACCTTCAGGGACTGCATCACCCAATCGGTCATCCGAACCTCGATCTGGTCAAAGAGACGCGCCGATGGCGGGTAAAGCGTGTTATCAAGGTCAAAGACCCATGTGCGGACGTGGGAGAAGCTGGGGATTTTCATTGGGCCAAGGTAGTGCGGCGGGTCGGTGACGGCAATGCTTTGCAGTTGATCCGGGGCGCAATGCGTGGCTTATCTTCTGGCGCGGAGCCGCAAGGGCTAAAGGACGGAACAGAAGTGCACAAAGACGCTTATACATTGATCCTTGAGGCGATTGATGCGGGGCTTTACAAGCCCGGTGACAGGCTGGTGGAATCGGAACTGGCCGAGCGGTTGGGCGTATCGCGCACCCCGGTGCGGGAGGCTTTGCAACGGTTGGAAACCCAATCCATGCTGACGCGGGACGGGCGCAGTTTGATTGTGGCAAGTCTGGATCATAACCAACTGTCAGAATTGTATGCGGTGCGAACCGAGCTGGAAGGGTTGGCCGCACGGCTGGCCGCACGCCATGCCACGGACGAGGAAATGCGGGTGTTGCGGGGCATGGTGCGCGAGGACCGGGTTTTGCTTGGCGGCGATCCGCGCGCGCTGAGCCGGGCCAACAAGCGGTTTCACAAGCAAATCCATCTGGCGTCACATAACCGGTTTTTGGTGCAACAGTTGGATTTGGTACATCGGTCAATGGCATTGATGGCCACAACATCCTTTGCGGTGGAGGGTCGCGATGCGGTGGCGTTGGAGGAGCATGACCAGATTGTGGCCGCGATTGCCGCGCGGGACGGCGACGCGGCTTATGCGGCATTGAAGGCGCATATATCATCGGCGTTTGAAGTGCGGCTGCGGGTGGACGCGGGCGAATTGAAGCTGCGTTAGCGGGCAGGAAATTGTTCGGCGCCTTGGATTGGCCTGTTTTGCAAGGCTGCCCGGTTAATGATCAAAAATGCCGTGCGACGTTTTATCCCAATAAAACGGTTTTGTCATCACCTCCAACAGGGCTTTGTAAGACGCGAGGGCCGCAAGCGGGTAATAGATTTGCAGGGTCGGCACCCAGAGCAAGCTGATCTTATGCTTGGTGCGGCGCAGGGCCACCATGCCACAGGCGATTGTGATAACCTCTGCCCCGACAAACAGTGCGGTGATGGCGTGCATGGCAGCCGCAGGCAGCAGATCGCCGACCGGATGATGCAGCCCAAGCGGCAGTGCCCAGAACGACCATAACACTGGCACCAACAAAACCTGCGAGATTGTGCCCAAAAACATGATCTGGAAGCCCAAAAATTTGACGGCCCCCAGTTGCCGCCATAGCTGGACGGGATCGCGCATGTGCACAGCGTAGGTGACCATATAGCCCTTGATCCAGCGGGAGCGTTGTTTGATCCATGGCAGGGGGCGGCAGTTTGCCTCTTCGCCCGTGGTAGTCTCAATTAGCTCGGTGCGGTAGCCGTGCCTTGCAAGCCTTATGCCAAGATCGGCGTCTTCGGTGACGTTATGCGCGTCCCAGCCGCCCAGTTCCTCCAGCACCGCGCGGCGGAAAAACAGCGTCGTGCCGCCCAGCGGGATGGCCACGCCAAGCCGTTGCAGACCGGGCAGCATCAGGCGGAACCACGTGGCATATTCGACGGTGAAACAGCGCGACAACCAGTTGGTGTGCGGGTTGTAGAAATCGAGGATGCCTTGCAGGCAAGCGACATCCGGCCCGCGCATGTGAAAGCGGGTGACGACCTTGCGGATCTGGTCAGGATCGGGGGCATCTTCGGCATCATAGACCCCGACGATGGAGCCGCGGCAATGATCCAGCGCCACATTCAGCGCGCGCGGTTTGGTGCGCAATTGGCCGTCTGGCACGGTGACAACGCGCATCCATATGGGCAGATCGGCGCGGGCAAGGGCATGATGCGTGACGGTGTCATCGGCCTCTACTGCCAGCACAATATCCAGCAGGTCACGGGGATAATCCAGCTTTTCCAAGCGCTTGATCAATCTGCCTGCAATGTCACCTTCCCGGTAAAGGGCTACGATCACAGAAACGACGGGCAGGCGCGCGATGATCGGGGCGGGCGGTTCTGGCAGTGCGGGGCGCAGGGCTGCGATGCCTGCGGCAAGTTTCAGGGCGGATGACAGCAGCAAGGTGGCAATGGCCCAAAGGCTGACCACCAGCAGGACGGATGCAGGCGCGTAGCAAAGCCACGCGCCAAGCGCCGCCAACACCAGCGTCATGCGTGGGCCGATGGCACCCAGGCGCCAGTGGCGACAGCTTTCGGCATCGGGCACCCGGTTTTCAGCGCGGCGGGCCAGGGATGCCCCGCGCAGGTGCAGCACTGCGGTCTTGATCTGGTGCGGGCTGGCAAGCGCCATCAGAACCGGGCCAAATGTGGCAGCAAGCTTGACAGTCTGGCGCACGAAATCTTCGGGGTCGGACGCAAGGACGAGTGTCGCCCCGCCCGCATCGCCAAAGGGCAAGATGCCGTCTGCCAAACACTGTGCCGCGCCGTAGCGGTCGATCAGCCTTGGGTCGGGCAACACGCGCGTCGGGTCAACCAATCGCAGGCCCCAATAGGTGGCAAGGGCCGCATAAAGGGGTGCGTCTTCGACCATGCCACGGGCCAGCAATATATCGGTCAGTCTGCCCTGTTTTGCTGCGTGACTGGCGAGGGCCGCGACCATATCGGCGCTGCTGACCACGCCATCGCGCAGCAGGCGATTGGCCAGGCCATCAGATGCGGGCTTTGGCACGCGCGGTTTGGCAGGCAGCACTGGCTGCAAAAGCAACGGGCGCTTGCGGTGATCAAGAGGGCGCAGAAGCTGGGCTGACATGAACGCTTTCCCGGTTTGGAACAGCGTCATGTGGATTTGGTTAACAAAGCGTTAAAACTTGGTTAAAATCCAAGCGGGAGTTAAAACCGTGTGCAAAACAACCCTGAATTGCACTGCTATCCCGCCCGGCGAGCCTGCATTGCTTCTGCAAACCGATCAAACAGATACATGCTGTCTTGCGGGCCGGGGCTGGCTTCGGGGTGGTATTGCACGGAAAACACCGGTTTTCCATCCAGCTTTATGCCGCAGTTAGAGCCATCGAACAGGCTGATATGCGTTTCCAGCACGCCCTTTGGCAGGGTTTGGCTATCCACCGTGAAGCCGTGATTCATCGAGGTAATCTCGACTTTGCCGGTATCCAGATCCTTGACGGGATGATTTGCGCCGTGGTGGCCGTGATTCATCTTGACGGTCTTGGCGCCCAAAGCCAGCGCCAGCATCTGGTGGCCGAGGCAAATGCCGAACACCGGCAGGTTTTGCGCCAGAACGCCCTTTATCATCGGCACGGCATAGTGCCCGGTGGCCGCCGGATCGCCGGGGCCGTTGGACAGGAACACGCCTTCGGGGTTCAGCGCCAGCACCTCTTCGGCCGTGGCCGTTGCGGGCAGCACCGTCACCTCGCAGCCCGCCGAGGCCAAGCAGCGCAGGATGTTGCGTTTGGCACCGTAATCAATTGCCACCACGCGCAGGCCTGGGCCGGTGCGGCGGGTGTAGCCTTGCGGCCAGGCCCAGCGCTGTTCATCCCAGCGGTAAGACTGCGCGCAGGTCACGTCGCGTGCAAGGTCCAGCCCTTCAAGACCCACCCAGGCGCGGGCCTTTGCTACCAGGGCGGCAATGTCAAAGTCCCCATTGGGATCGTGCGCCAAGGCGGCATGGGGTGCGCCTTGCTGGCGAATGGCGCGGGTCAGGCGGCGGGTATCAAGACCGCCGATGCCGATGCGGCCTTTCGCGGCAAGCCATATGTGCAAATCGGATGTTGCGCGCCAGGATGACGGCTCTGTCGGATCCCATTTCACCACCATTCCGGCGGCGACGGGCTCTGCGCATTCGTCATCTTCCGCCGTGGTACCGACATTGCCGATATGGGGAAAGGTGAAGGTGACGATCTGGCCCGCATAAGACGGATCAGTCATAATCTCCTGATAGCCGGTCATCGCGGTGTTGAACACCAGTTCGGCCACCGTTTGCCCCACCGCGCCAAACCCATGCCCATAGAACACCGTGCCATCGGCAAGTGCCAGACAGGCGGTTGGTTTTGGTTGGGTTTGCGAGCGGGTGGGCATTGGCGACTCCCCTTTGGCTGATTTCCGGTGAATTTTGGGGACACTAAGGGTGTGGGCGGGCAGGGTCAAGCCTTGGGCGCAAAAGGGTTTTTGCGTGATTTCAATGGGTTGGAAAGAAAGGCATCGGTTGTCTTGCCTGTTACAACCCTGTAATGTGGCAACTTGGGCAGCCATGGGGATGGAACCACCAATGACATTACGCGACCGTCTGCAGACGGCCCTGAAAGACGCGATGCGCGCACGTGCGGCAGACCGGCTTTCCACATTGCGGCTGATCAACGCCGCCATCAAGGACCGCGAGATTGCAAACCGGGGTGATGGCACCGATGCCGAGATTGGCGACAGTGATATTCTGGCCATTCTTGGGCGTCTGGTCAAACAACGCCAGGAAAGTGCGCGCGCCTATGAGGTTGGCGGCAGGATGGATCTGGCGCAAAAAGAGCTGGCCGAGGTGCAGGTGATCGAAGAGTTTCTGCCGCGCCAGCTGGACCCGGCCGAGGTTGACGCGGCGATTACGGCGGCGATGGCCGAGGCGGGGGCGGCATCCATTCGCGACATGGGGCGGGTGATTGCGGCGCTGAAAGGCAAATACACCGGTCAGATGGACTTTGGCGCAGTAGGGCCGATGGTCAAGGCCCGGTTAAGCTAGGCCCGGTTAAGCTGGGCTTTGGGTAAGCTGGGCGCGGGTAAGCTGGGTTTCGGTTAAGCTGGGCCCGGGTAAGCTTAGGCCGGGTTAAGCTGGGAGGTCCGCGTTTCTTGCGTGCATATTTATGCGCTGTGCCGGGCTTGCAGCCCTGTATGTTTACGTTATGTTCTTGTCATGTCCGCTGCCAATGCCCTGCCAAAACTCACGCCGTTCCGCGTTCACGAAGTGGGCGGGGCGGCGGCGCATGCGTTTGCGATGGCACAGGCGGGCGTGCAAGCGGGGGCGGGATTTGCGTCTGGCACCGTGGTGTGCATCCGCGCTGCCCATGAGACGGATCGGTTGCTGCCTGCGGGCATAGCGCGACTGCTGCCACCTGCCCGGTTGATGATGGTGCTGGCTGCGGGCGAGGTTGATCTGCTGTGGGCCACCGAGGAAGCCTTGCGATCAGGTGCTGTGGGCTTTGTGATTGCAGCCCCGCAAAAGCCGTTATCGCTGACGGCGGGGCGGCGGTTGCAACTGGCGGCAGAGGCAGGGCGCAGCACGGGGTTGCTGATCATTCGCGACGGCATGGGCAGCAATGCGGCACAAACACGCTGGCATTGCGCGCCCGAATGGGGGGCGCCAGAACGGGGGGCACCTGAAGGGGGGGCACCTGAATGGCATGGGCGGGACTCGACTCTGCAACGGTGGTCGCTTATCAAGAACAAAGAGGGAACTCTTGGGGATTGGTTAGTGGGTTGGAATGAAAAGGCGCGTGCTGTCTGTGTGGTTTCCCCGGTTGGCCAGCGACGCGAGGTTGCGCCGCAGGCCGTGTGATGCGCCTTTCGCGCTAAGTCTGCGGGCGGGCAATACCGATCATCTGCATTGTTTGAACCGTTTGGCGCAGGCGGCGGGTCTGTCACGCGGCATGGCGCTGGCTGATGCGCGCGCGCTGTGCCCCGGATTGGTGACAGAGCCTGCAAATCTGGCGTCCGAGGCGGCGGTGCTGCTGGCGCTGGTGCATATGGCGCGGCGCTGGTCGCCGTTGGTGGCGCGGGATGGCGCGGATGGGCTGATCAGCGATATTTCGGGCGTGGCGCATTTGTTTGGTGGCGAAGACGGGCTGGTGGCCGATCTGCAAGCCCGCATCGCACGGGCGGGTTTTGTCTGCGCCGTGGGCGTGGCGGATACGCGGGGGGCGGCCTATGCGCTGGCGCGGCACGGCGGTGGGCGGGATGGTGGTGGGCGTGTTGGCGGTGGCCAGTTTGGCGGTGGCCAGTTTGGGGGTGGCCAGTTTGGGGGTGGGCGGGCGGCACCGGGGCAAACGCTGGCCGCGATTGGCCGCTTGCCTCCCGCCGCATTGCGGCTGGATCATGACACCGTCACCGGGCTGGAACGGCTGGGCCTGCGCAGCATCAGGGATCTGGCCCAAGTGCCGCGCGCGCCGCTTGCCCGGCGGTTTGGGCCGGGCTTGATGCTGCGGCTGGATCAGGCGCTGGGCGCGCAGCCTGAACCTGTATCGCCCGAGGCAGAAGCCCCGCATTACGGCGTGCGCCTGACCTTGCCAGACCCGATTGGCCTGCAATCAGATGTGATGGCGGGGCTTGCGCGCCTGCTCGACAGGCTTTGCGAAGCCCTTGCCAGCAATCACCACGGCGCGCGGCGGTTGGCGCTGGAACTGCGCCGGGTGGACGGGGTGACGGCACTGGCCGAAATCGGGCTGGCCCGGCCAATGCGCGATGCGGGGCGGATGGCAGCCCTGTTTGCCCGCGCGGTAGACGATATTGATGCAGGCTTTGGCATTGATCAGTTGCGCCTGACCGCCCCGGTGGTGGAAGCCATGGCCCCGCAACAGATGGACCAGACCCGCGTGGTGGGGGCGGACAAGCTGCATGATCTGATCACGCGGCTGGGCAACCGGGTGGGATTTGACAATGTGCAGCGCTATGCGCCCGCACAAAGCCACATCCCCGAAAAAAGCTTTCTGGTGTTATCGGCCGCCTATAGTGACGGGGACGAGGGCGAGGTGGCGGCCCATGCCGGGCGGCCCTTGGTGATATTCCCGCCCGAACCCATCACCGCCACCGGCCCCGCACCGCCCGCCCGGTTTTCATGGCGGCGCATGGCGTTTGCCACCGCGCGCAGCACCGGGCCGGAACGCATCGCGCCCGAATGGTGGCTGGATGATCCGGCATGGCGCAGTGGCCTGCGCGATTACTGGAAGCTGGAAACCCTGCAAGGGCGGCGCTTGTGGCTGTTTCACACGCCGCAAGCGCCCGGCTGGTATGTGCAGGGGGAATTTGCGTGATGGACGGGGCGGGTGTGGCTGAAGGCCAGGCGCTGGTTGGGGGCCAAGTGCAGGTTGGGGCAGAAGTGCAGGCTGGGGCAGAAGTGCAGGCTGGGGGCCAAGTGCAGGTTGGCGGGCCTGCGCGCAAGGCGCCCGCCGGGGTGGCCGAGTATGCCGAGCTGTGCGTCACCTCGAACTTTACCTTTCTGACCGGGGCATCGCACCCCGAAGAACTGGTCACGCGGGCCGCCGACCTTGGGCTATCGGCCATTGCCATCACGGACCGCAATTCGCTGGCGGGGGTGGTGCGCGCGCATGTGGCCTTGCGGGAATTGGCGCGGATGCGGGCCGAGGATGCGGCAAACGCACAGATCAAGGTGCGGTCGCAAATTCAGATGGACAGTTGCAGCCGGCAAGATATGGCACTGGCCCCGGCCTTGGCGGTGGAACACAGCCCCAAGCCGTTGCCGCGCCTGATCATCGGGGTGCGGTTGGTGTTGATGGATAGCGGCGTGCAGTGGTTGGCGCTGCCCACCGACCGGGACGCCTATGCCCGCCTGTCGCGGCTGTTAAGCCTTGGCAAAGGCCGCGCGCCGAAAGGCGAATGCCATCTGCGGCAAGCCGATCTGATGGATCATGCCAAGGGCCTGATCTTGATTGCGCTGCCGCAAGGGCAGGGGGCCACCACCGATGTGGCCGATCTGTTGCAGGTGACACGGCACGGGCCGGGCCGTGTGTTTCTGGGGGCAGCCCCGCGTTATGACGGGCAGGATCAGCCGCGGTTTGATGCGTTGGCCACCCTGTCGCAGCGCACGGGGCTGCCGATGGTGGCGCTGGGCGATGTGTTGATGCACCACGGATCGCGCCGCCGATTGGCCGATGTGCTGACCTGTCTGCGCCAAGGCCTGACGGTGGACCGCATCGGCAAACACGCCCTGCCCAATGCAGAGCGGCGCTTGAAATCGCCCGCAGATATGGCCCGGCTGTTTCAGCGGTTTCCGGCGGCGATCAAGCGCAGTGTGGAAATTGCCGATCGCTGCGGATTTTCGCTGGCAGAACTGTCCTATGAATACCCAGATGAGATTACGGGTGGCGAGGCCGCGCAAGACCGCTTGGCCCGGCTGACCGATATTGGCCTTGCCAAACGCTTTCCCGCCGGGGTGCCCGATGCCACCCGCACCAAGGTGGTGAAAGAACTGCGCATCATCGAAACGCTTGGCTTTGCTGCGTATTTCCTGACGGTGAATGACATCGTGGACTTTGCCCGGGGCCGCGGCATCTTGTGCCAAGGGCGCGGGTCGGCGGCCAATTCGGTGATCTGCTATGCGCTGGGCATCACCGAAGTGGCGCCGGATGTGATTTCCATGGTGTTTGAACGCTTCATGTCAGAGGCGCGCGGCGAGCCGCCCGATATTGATGTGGATTTTGAACATGAACGCCGCGAAGAGGTGATCCAGCATATCTATGCCAAATATGGCCGCCACCGCGCGGGGCTGACCGCGACGGTGATTCATTTCAGATCGCGCGCCGCCATCCGTGAGGTGGGCAAGGTAATGGGTCTTAGCCAGGATATGCTGGCGGTGATTGCGGGGCAAAGCTGGGGCTGGTCTTCGTCTGCGCCGGATCCGGCGAAACTGGTTGAAATCGGGCTGGACCCGACCGACCGCCGCCTGTCGCTGACCTTGCAGTTGATTGGCGAAATCATCGGCTTTCCGCGCCATCTGTCGCAGCATGTCGGCGGGTTTGTCATCACCAAGGGGCGCTTGGATGAAATGTGCCCGATTGAAAACGCCGCGATGGAAGGGCGCACGGTGATTGAATGGGACAAGGACGATATTGATGCGCTGGGCCTGCTGAAGGTGGATATTCTGGCGCTGGGGATGCTGACCTGCATCCGCAAATGCTTTGATCTGATCGCCCATCAGGGTGGCCCGCGCCTGACGCTGGAATCGATGCCAAAGGAAGACCCTGTCGTTTACGATATGCTGTGCCGGGCGGATTCGGTTGGTGTGTTTCAGGTGGAAAGCCGGGCGCAGATGAATTTTCTGCCCCGCATGTTGCCGCGCAAATTCTATGATCTGGTGATCGAGGTGGCGATTGTGCGCCCCGGCCCCATTCAGGGCGGCATGGTGCACCCCTATATCAGCCGTCGTCAGGGCAAGGAAAAACCGGAATTTCCGTCGGCCGAACTGGAAAGCGTGCTGGGCCGCACCCTGGGGGTGCCACTGTTTCAGGAACAGGCGATGCAGATCGCGATTGTCGCGGCGGGTTTTGATCCCGGCGAGGCGGACCGTTTGCGCCGCAGCCTTTCGACGTTCAGGCGGATGGGCACCATATCCACGTTTCGCGACCGCTTTGTGGGCGGCATGTTGGAACGTGGCTATCAGCCCGACTTTGCCGACAGATGTTTCGCGCAGATCGAAGGCTTTGGCGAATACGGCTTTCCCGAAAGCCATGCCGCCAGTTTTGCCTTGCTGGTCTATGCGTCGGCCTGGATGAAATGCCACCATCCGGCGGCATTTGCCTGTGCCTTGCTCAATTCCCAACCGATGGGGTTTTATGCTCCGGCGCAGATTGTGCGCGATGCGCGTGATCACGGGGTTGAGGTGCGGCAAGTGTCAATCAATCACAGCGGCTGGGATAACACGCTGGAGCCGCGCCCCGATGGGCGGCTGGCGCTGCGGTTGGGCTTTCGCCAGATCAAGGGCCTGCGCGAAGAGGATGGCGCGTGGATTGCGGCGGCGCGCGGCAATGGCTACCCCGATGTGCAAAGCCTGTGGCAGCGGGCGGGTCTGCGCGGTGATGCGCTGGAACGGCTGGCCGAAGGCGATGCGTTTGCCGCCCTTGGCCTTTTGCGCCGCGATGCCCTGTGGCAGGTGCGCGCCATTGCAGGCGCGCGGCCGTTGCCGCTGTTTGCGGGCGGGCTGGAGGGTGAGGGGATTGCCGAACCCAGCGTCAGCTTGCCGCGCATGACACTTGGCGAAGAGGTGATCGAGGATTATCTGGCCCTGCGCCTAAGCCTGCGCGCGCATCCGATGGAACTTTTGCGCCCGAAAATGCCCGGCCTGACCGCGCATGTTGATCTGCCCCATGCCGGGCGCAGGGTTACGGTCTGCGGTCTGGTGATCACCCGGCAGCGACCCGGCACCGCATCGGGGGTGATTTTTCTGACGCTGGAGGACGAGACCGGGGTCAGCAATGTGGTGGTCTGGACCCGGGTGTATGAGGCGTTCCGCCGTGCCGTGATCGGCGGGCGGTTGCTGCGGGTGACGGGGCAGTTGCAACGCGAGGGGCAGGTGATCCACCTGATTGCTGAACAGATCGAGGATATGTCGCACAGTCTGGGTCAGCTTGGCCATGTGGAGGCGGACCGGATCGACCCCACCCAAGGCCGCGCCGATGAGGCCCGCCGCCCAGTGATCAGCAGGGGGGCTGCGAGCGGCCGGGCGGGCGTGCGCAAACACCACCCGCGCGAACAGGCAAAAAGCCTGTTTCCAAGCCGCGATTTTCATTAGCGCTTTGCGCCGGGCACCATCGCGACCAAGGTCAGATGACGCAAGGTAAGCCTAAAAAGGGGAAGAAAGTGCGGGCAAAATCGGGATGACCTGCGCTAGTCTGTGCCACGCGCGTTGATCGCGCGATGCAATCCAAGCCCGTGCATGACCGACACCCGACGCCCGCTTTACCCGGATCTTGCCCCCTATGCGACGGGGCGGCTGCGGGTATCTGTGCTGCATGATTTGTATTATGAGGAATGCGGCAATCCGGCGGGCAAGCCTGTGCTGGTGCTGCATGGTGGGCCGGGGGCGGGTATTTCGGCATTTATGCGCCAAGGCCATGATCCCGCCAAATACCGGATAATCCTGTTTGATCAACGCGGTTGCGGGCAATCAACGCCCTATGCCAGTTTGCCTGACAATACGACCTGGGATTTGGTAAGCGATATTGAGCGCTTGCGCGATCATCTGGGCATTGATCGTTGGCAGGTGGTGGGCGGATCGTGGGGATCGACGCTGGCGCTGGCCTACGGCGTGACGCACCCTGAGCGTGTGACGGAAATGGTGCTGAACCGGGGCAACAACGGCGATCCGGAATCGTTGGACCCGCATAAAACCTCCACCGTGACCGAAGCAAATATCTTGCGCGATTTGTTCAACGGGCTTGTGGCGCAAGATGCCAAGGCCGAACTTGTGCCCGGTGCGGCGGAAAGCTGGGAAATGTCAGACGATGGCATGACCTACACGTTCAAGCCGCGCGCAGGGGCGGTCTGGTCTGATGGATCACCGGTCACGGCGGATGATTTTGTCTTTGCCTGGCAGCGTGTGGTCAGCCCCGATACGGCCGCCGAATACGCCTATATGCTGACCCCGATCGTGAACGCCGAGGAAATCACCGCACGCACCAAAAAGCCCGACGAACTGGGCGTGAAGGCAATTGATGCGGGCACGTTTGAGGTGACGCTGAACGCCGTGACGCCGTATTTTCTGGAAATGCTGACGCATCAGGCCATCTATCCGGTCAGCCGCGCCAATGTGGAAAAATTTGGTGCAGATTTTACCAAACCCGGCAATATGGTATCGAACTTCCCCTACACGCTGACCGCGTTTACGCCGAACGACCATATTACGCTGACCAAAAGCCCGTCGTTCTATGATGCGGCGAATGTGCTGGTTGATACGGTGAATTTCTATCCAACCGAGGACCGTTCCGCCGCGATCAAGCGGTTTGAGGCGGGCGAATTGGATATGAACGACGATTTCCCGACCGAACAGCTGGCCGATATGAAGGTCAAGTTTGGCGATCAGGTGAAAATCGGGCCATATCTTGGCACCTATTACTATGCCTTCAAGCTTGACAAGGCCCCGTGGGATAACCCGGTCTTGCGACAGGCGATTTCGATGGCCATCGACGTTGTTTGCGCTGAATTTCATCGGGGATGGTTTGCGTGATGCGCTTGATCCAAAGGATCGCTGATATGGCCGAACCAGTTCTGACCCTGACCGATATCCGCGTGCAGTTTGACACGATGGACGGTGTGGTTGATGCGGTGCGCGGTGTGTCTGTGCATGTGAATGCGGGCGAAACGCTTGCGATTGTGGGCGAATCCGGGTCGGGCAAAAGCCAGATGCTGATGGCGGCGATGGGGCTTTTGGCGGGCAATGGGCGCACGACGGGCGTGGCCGATTACCGGGGCACCAATCTGATCGGGCTGCCAAAAGCGCAGTTGAACCAAATACGCGGGCGAAAGATCACGATGATCTTTCAGGAACCGATGACCTCGCTTGACCCGCTTTACACCATCGGCAGCCAGTTGATCGAACCGATCCGGCGGCACCAAGGGCTAAGTCACCGGGCGGCAAAAGCGCGGGCGTTGGAAATGCTGGCCTTGGTGAAAATTCCGCAGCCCGAGGATAGGATGGGCAGTTATCCGCATGAGCTGTCTGGCGGGCAGCGGCAGCGGCAGCGGATTGCCATTGCACGGGCGATTATCCTGAAGCCGCGATTGGTGGTGCTGGACGAGCCGACCTCGGCGCTGGACCGGCAGGTGCAAAAGCAGATTGTCGATCTGCTGCGCGATTTGCAGCGGCTAAATGGGTTGTCATATCTGTTCATCAGCCATGATCTGGCCGTGGTGCGCGCAATGGCCGACCATATCATCGTGATGAAAGATGGCCGCATGGTCGAGGAAGGCACGCCCGATCAGGTGCTGGACAACCCGCAACAGGCGTATACACAAAGGCTGATGGCGGCGGCATTTGCGACCTGAGGGCAGACCATGAAGCTGATTGACACCCACCAACACCTCATCTTGCGGGGTAAAATCGGCTACGGTTGGACGGCGGGGGTGCCTGCGCTGGCGACCGGGGATTTCACGGTGGCGGATTATCTTGGCCTGACCGAAGGGCGCGGCGTGACGGCGACGGTGTTCATGGAAACCGGGGTTGATGATGCCGATTACCAAAGCGAGGCGCGGCTGGTGGCGGGGTTGGTGGGCGCGGGCGGGATGTTGGGGCAGATCGCGTCTTGCAGGCCCGAGGCTGACGCGGGGTTCGAGGCGTGGTTGGACGAATGCGCCGGGCTGCATGTGGTGGGGTATCGCCGGATTTTGCATGAAATATCGGATGATGTTTCCCAAACATCGGTTTTCAGGCGCAATCTGGCGAAGATTGGCGCAAAGGGCTTGCCGTTTGATCTGTGCTTTCTGGCGCGACAGTTGGGCGTGGCGCGCGCGCTGGCGGTGGCGTGCGATGATCAGGTTTTGGTGCTGGATCATTGCGGCGTGCCCGATATTGCGGGCGGTGCATTTGACGAATGGGCGCAAGGGATAACGGCGATTGCCACCCTGCCGCATGTTCATTGCAAGCTATCGGGCATCACCCGCTACTGCGCGCCGGGCACGGCTACGGTGGCTTTGCTACAGCCTTGGGTCGATCATGTGATTGCCAGTTTCGGGCCTGACCGCATATTATGGGGCGGCGATTGGCCTGTGGTCAATCTGGGGGTCGGGTTGCCCGCGTGGATGGATATGACGCGGGCGTTGGTAGCCGGATTATCGGTGGCAGAGCAAACCGCGATAGGGTCTGGCACGGCGCGGCGGGTTTATGGACTGGATCAGCTGCGAAAACAGACGGCGAATGGATCTGGCAGCTGAAATTCAATCAGCGCTTTGGCCCGGCCACTGGCAGACATTTTGCGGGCAGTTTTCTCAACAATTTTCAGCAGGTGGTCGGGGTCTTTGTCAGCCGCGAAATCGGCGAAATAATAACGCAGAAACGCAAAACAGATCACGTCCTCTAAGGCTTGCACATCTGCATCGCGCTTGATGCCTTCTTTGCGCAGCAGCACGCCGACGCGGTCTGCATCAGCCTGCGGATAGCCCACATCCAGCATGATCTGTCCCACGCGGGCAGCGTGGCGGCGGGCCTGTTCGCGGCGCCAGTCAAGATAGCCGGGCAGGCCTTCGGGATAATCTGTGCGGGGCAGCAGCCAACGCTCGATATGCTGGCCCCGCGCGGCGATTTGCAGGATGTCGGACGCGTCAGGGAAAAGGGTGGGTATTTCGGCAGACATGCGCAGACCGTAAAGCAATGCCGCCGGTTGGTCATTTTCAACCGTCGGGTCGGCGGCATTGGCGGCATCTATGGCGGCAAAGGCCAGATCGAGGCGGTCTAACATCATCATTCCTTTGCTGGCCTGCAAGCACCACTTTGCGGCTGCGGGCCGTGCTGTCAAGCAGGGGGATTATCTGAAATCCACGCATGATCGGGGTGGGCGATAAAACGCCATTTGCGCAAAGGGCCTGCCATGACGTTCAGATAATACATCTCGTACCCGTAGGGCGCGCCGACCGGGTGGTGGCCGCGCGGCAC
The DNA here is from genome assembly GCA_043721855.1 of Pseudorhodobacter sp. Taxonomy (GTDB): domain Bacteria; phylum Pseudomonadota; class Alphaproteobacteria; order Rhodobacterales; family Rhodobacteraceae; genus JACMNW01. The sequence goes on along the minus strand of JAYSPY010000124.1, from coordinate 5,154 downwards.
AAGCACCACATCGCCATCTGATACGGCCATGCACTCATCCAGCGACCCATCTTCGGTGAACACGCGCTGGATGCCGTAGCCTTGGGGCGGGTTCAGGCGGTGGTAATAGGTTTCTTCAAGGTAAGTCGAATTGGGGAAGTCATCGACATCATGGCGGTGTGGCGGGTAGGATGACCAATGGCCCTGCGGGGTGAATACTTCGGTCACCAAAAGACTATCTGCCACATCGCGGCCTTCCATGGCGATATTGTTGATATGGCGCAGGTTGGTGCCGGTGCCGCGCGGCTCCAGGGTGATGCCATCGGGACCGATGCGGGCGGCGGGATGCCCGCCTTTGCCGGGGGCCAGGCACACCGCCAACAGGCAATCGGTGGTGGCAGTGGCCTGCCAATCGCTGCCGTTTGGCAGATACAGGCAATGCGGTGGGGATTTTTCAAACACCGACATGCGGTCGCCCAGATTGCCCCAGGATTGCCCCGCACCAATGATATCGGCGCGGCCTTCGACCAGAACAAGGATCGCCTCGTTCAAACCAGTCGCGTCTGCCACGGTTTCACCTTTGCCAAGGTGGTAAAGCTGAAAGCCGACATAGGTCCAGCCCGCGTCTTGTGCGCTGATGTCATGCACGAGGCCATGGCTGGCTTTGGGTTTGCGCAACAGGTGGGGCATGGCGGCGTCCTTTGTCAGTGTTTTGGGCGTGCGTCATATTTTGCACGGGCGGCGCGCACCTCGGGGCGAACGGACACTTCGGGCACGGCCACATCCCACCATGCGCCGCCATGCGGGGTTGATGGGTAGGGGTCGGTATCAATCACCACCACAAACGGGCCGGGGGCGGATTTTGCTTGGGCAAGCGCGTCTTCAAGTTCATCAATCGAGGCCACTTTCACCGCTGTGGCCCCCATGGATGCGGCATGGGCGCGGAAATCTATGGCGGGCGGGTTAACGATGCGGGCGTCTTTCAGCAGGTTGTTGAACTCGGCCCCGCCGGTGTGCATTTGCAGCCGGTTGATGCAGCCAAAACCCCGGTTGTCGGTGATGACCAGCGTGATCTTGATGCCCATCATACAAGCCGTTGCAAGTTCGGAATTGGCCATCATATAGCTGCCATCGCCCAGCATGCAGACCACATCACGGGCGGGTTCCGCCATCTTGATACCTAGGGCACCTGCGATTTCATAGCCCATGCAGCTAAATCCGTATTCCATGTGGTAGGACATGGGCCGCGTGGCTTTCCACAGCTTGTGCAGTTCGCCGGGCATGGTGCCTGCAGCCGACATGATCACGGTGTCGGGGCCAGCGCTGCGCTGCACGGCACCAATCACCTGCATATCGGTCGGCAGTTGGTTGCCGTCTTTGGGGGCATCGGTCAGCGGATCGACAGCGGCGAACCAATCGGATTTGAGAGACGCTGCGGGCGGGGTGAATTTCATATCGCCCAGTTTTTTCGCAATCGCCTCCAGCGCCACGCAGGCATCAGCGCAGAGCGGTTCTGCACCGTGTTTCATGGCGTCATAGGCGGCGACGTTGATGCTGATCAAGCGGCGGCCCGGATGGGCGAACAAAGACCACGAGCCGGTGGTGAAATCCTGAAACCGGGTGCCGATACCGATGATGACATCGGCGTTGGCGCAAACCGTATTGGCCGATGCCGCCCCGGTGACGCCGATGGGGCCAAGGTTCATTGCATGATCCCACGGTAGGGACGATTTGCCTGCCTGCGTTTCCACCACGGGAATTTGGTAATGGTCGGCGAACCAACCCAGCGCATGGGTGGCGTTGGCATAATGCACGCCGCCGCCCGCCACGATGACCGGGTTTTTAGCGCCCGCGATCAGCGCCGCGATGGCGTCGAGTTCAACCGGGTCGGGCTGTACGCGGCGCATCCGCCAGATGCGGGGCTCGAAAAAACTGAGGGGGTAATCAAAGGCTTCGGCCTGCACATCCTGGCAGAAAGACAGCGTCACAGGCCCGCAATCGGCAGGATCTGTCATGGTGCGCATTGCGCGGGGCAGGGCGGTGAGCAGATGTTCGGGCCGCGTTATACGGTCGAAATAACGGCTGACCGGGCGGAAAGCGTCATTCACCGAAACCGTGCCATCGCCGAAATCTTCGGCCTGTTGCAACACTGGGTCCGGCGCGCGGTTGCCAAAGGCATCGCCCGGCACGAACAGCACGGGCAAGCGGTTGACATGCGCCACACCCGCCGCCGTGACCATGTTCAGCGCACCGGGGCCGATCGAGGATGTCACCATCATCGCATGCCTGCGGCCCAGTTGTTTGGCATAGGCGATGGCGGCATGCGCCATGGTTTGTTCGTTCTGGCCGCGATATGTGGGAAAGGTATCGCCCGCACCATGCAGCGCCTCGCCCAGACCCGCCACGTTGCCATGGCCAAAAATGCCCCAGCACCCGGTAAGGAAGGGCAAGCCATCCTCGGCCATTTGCGCAGACAAATAGCGGATCATGGCTTGTGCGGCGGTCAGGCGGATGGTGGTCATGGCTGTGGCCCCTTTGGTGCAGCTTTGTCCCATGCCGCGCAAAGGGCGGCGTAGCGGGTTGTCATATCTTTGATTGCGTCAGCGTCGGACATGCGACCTGCGAACCATTCTTTTGCGGCCTGCATAAAAATCGTGCGGCCCACGGCAAAACCTTTGACCAGATCTTGTTTGCGCGCCAGTGCAAAACTGGCGGCGAGGTCTTCGGCGGGGGCATCAAGCCCCAGCACCACAATGCCGCGCACAAATGCGTCATTGGCTTTGATGCTGGCGCAGGTTCTGGCCCATGCGGCATCAGTCTTGAAAGGTTCCAGCTTCCACCAGTCGGGGTAGATGCCGATGTCGTAGAAGCGTTGGATCACCTGCGCCGACGTGTCGTCATTCACCGGCCCCGCCTTGGAGGGTATGATTTCCAGCAGCATTTCCAGCCGGTTGCGGCGGCAGGCGTGAAAAAGGCGGATGATCGTCGCCTCTTGCTGCGCCTTCAGATCATCGCTGTCATCGGGGTGGTAAAAGCACAAAACCTTGACCACATGGTCCAGCGGCCATTCGGACAGACCACCGAGATCGGGGCCGATTTCAGGCTCCAGCGTCAGCGGGCGCGAGCCGGGCCATTCCACCGGGCGGGCTATCCACAGGCCTTGGCCAGCGGCGCGGTACAGCGCATCGCGGCCCAGGCGGCTGTCGCACAAAAGGCCATAACCGGGCTGGCCGTTTGCCACGGTGGTCGCGGCGGTCAGACACAGGTCTTTGAACGCGCCGATGTGTTTGTGGTCAGCCCCCGCGGCATCAGCCAGCGCCTCCAGCTGGCTGCGGTGATCGAAGGCAAAGACTTTCAGCGACGGAAAGTCGCGGCGGCGGTTGGTGGACCAATGGATTTGCTCCAGTGCTTTGTCATCGCGCAATCGGGGCGTGACGATGCCGCGATCAAAGAAAAATTGCAGCTCCGCCCATGACGGATAGGCAGGCGTGCATCCGTGGCGAGAAACCGCGAAGGCCCCGCAGGCATTGGCGAATTTAAGCGATGTGGCCCAGGATTCGTCACGCAGCCAACCGCGCAACAGGCCGGACATGAAACCATCGCCCGCGCCCAGCACGTTGAATACTTCGATGGGAAATCCCATGCCGGATAGACCGTCATCAAGGCTGTCGGGGATCGTGCCTTCAAACGCCACCGCGCCCATCGGCCCGCGTTTGCAGACCAGTACGGCGGGGGTCAGCGCGCGGACTTTACGCAGCGCGGCAATCGTATCGGTGGTGCCGCCTGCGATATGAAATTCCTCTTCCGTGCCGACGATCAGGTCGAACAAGTGCAGACTGGTTTGCAACTTTGCGCTGACCGCATCGGACGCGATAAAGCGGTTCTCGCCGTCGCCGTGGCCAGACAGGCCCCACAGGTTGGGGCGGTAGTCGATATCAAGCGCCGTGCGCGCGCCGTTTTCCTTTGCCAAACGCAGCGCTTTCAGCACCGCCGCCTCGGTGCGCGCGTGGGAAAGATGGGTGCCGGTTACTGTGATACAGCGCGCTTCGGCAATGAAGGCCGGGTCGATGTCATCTTCGCACAGCGCCATGTCGGCACAGTTTTCACGGTAAAAGATCAACGGAAACTGACTGTCATCGCGGATGCCCAGCAAAACAAGCGCCGTCAGGCGCACAGGGTCTGTCACCACGCCGCGCACATCAACGCCCTCACGCGCCAGTTCTTCGCGAATGAAGCGGCCCATATGTTCATCGCCCACCCGGGTGATCAGGCCGGATTTCAGGCCCAGCCGCGCGGTGCCAGCGGCGATGTTGGTGGGCGATCCGCCGATGTATTTTTGGAAACTGCCCATATCTTCCAGCCGCCCGCCAACCTGGCCGCCGTAAAGATCGACCGAAGACCGCCCGATTGTAATGACATCCAGCATTGCATTCCCCGCACAAACCATATTTATGGAATATATATTCCAAATCAAACGCAAGACAATCAAAAACTATCATGCCGTGTGCATATGCGGCTATTTTAGCCGCGCCGCGCGCCAACAGCCGTGACCAGCGTGATGGCCAAGGCGAAGGATGCGGAAAGTGCGCGAAAATCGCCAAGATCGACCTCTCGCACCAGCAAGGTGGCCGTTCCGGTGCGCTGCAACGGTGAATTCAGCGCGTCGGTGATGGCGATAACCTTGATGCCCCGACTGGCGGACCGGGCCGCCATATCCAGTGTGGTTTGCGTATAGGGGGCGTAGGAAATCGCAATCAGCGCATCGCCGGGGCGGATAAGATGCTGCCCGTCAAGATCGCCCACGCGGTCATGCAGCATGCAGGGCGTCGACATTTTGCCAAAGGCATAGGTCAGATAATAGGCAACGGGAAACGCCCGTTTCAGGCCGATAACATGGATTGTGGGCGCATCCACCAAAATATTCACCGCATTCTGCAGGGATGCCGCATCGACAGTTTCCTTCAGCGATTCCAGGGATGCTTGGCCAGTTGCAATAAAATCTGCCAGTAAATCAGCAGGATTATCTGTGGATGTGCTGCGCAAGGCATCAAGCCGTGCCGCATAATTGGGCCAGCGCTGGTTGTAATCTTGCCGAAAAATCTTTTGCAAATCGGAAAAGCCGGAAAAGCCCATCAGCTGACAAAGCCGCATCAAGGCAGAGGGTTGAACACCCGC
>JAYSPY010000123.1:0-16758 GCA_043721855.1 Pseudorhodobacter sp. | reverse complement strand
GGCGCATCGCGACAAGATACGACCGATGCCCAATCCTGTTCCTCTCGGCCTGCGCTCTGGCTGCAACGGTCATCTATTGGTTGTGAGTCCTGACCCTAGTAAGCGGGCCTGCATCGCGCTTGGCAGCGGAACGCGAACAAAGGTCAGTGATGACGACGCTAGGGAGCTGCCAGGGGAGGCTGGAAGTGTGGTCAAATACTTGGACATCTTACTTTCCTCAAAAGTAAGTAACTACATACCAAGATCGCGACAAGAATGCCGCAGTCAGCGAAGTTTATTTTATTACCTAATAATTGCAATGTTATGTAGTCCATCACTACCTTTACTGAGCCTGGCCGTCACAGTCGGCTGTAGCTTCGACCAAACGTTCAGCAGACAGTGTTTTTGAGGACCTTCACTTTCGGTTACTAGTTGGGCTGAAATCCATAGAAATTGGGGCGTCACAGGGTGAATGGACCCAATTCCTCTGAGAAAAGAGGTGCTTCCGATCAAAAAAGCATGCGGCGTCAAGCTTAGCAATCTCGCATGCATTTTCACAGATGCGGCGATCGCAAATTCGCGAAAGACACTATCACTTCGATCAGCCGAAGTTGTGCGCAATATTGCTGATTTTCTTGCGAAAAACCCAGCAGTTGTTTCGAAGAAGATGCCCGCGCTGGTTTCAGCTTTGAACGGTGAAAAAACGCCAACCGGGTGGAGCCGCGAGTCGACAGATGTAGCTTTGAGGAACCTCTTTCGGAAGCGCGGAAAGAACTGGCAGTTCGCGCCGATCTCGAACTCGATGATATTCCTTTCAGCGAAGTGTTGAGCATACTTCCAAACCAGCAGATTTCAATTGAAACCCAACTTTCGGGTAATGATGCCGATTTCTACAAGAGCAAGAAGGATTTGCGTCATTTTAGGAATTTGACAGCTTTTTTTGGTGAAGGGTTCAGATATTTCTAAAAAGGCATTTTTTAATCAGTTTTCTAATTGAGTTGAGCGATTTTGTATCATTCAGCCACCGCGCAAGTAACTTGCGGTTTTGGGTATCTTGGATCGGCTAAATTTAATTTCCGTAAAATGGCTTGGACTGAATTGCGAATGATTGCTGTTGCCATGCGGAAAGCGGCGCTCAGACTTCATAGTGTGACTCACAGATTCCCTTTGCGCTTCTTTGTATGTGCAAGTAGCCAAAAAACATTGACGCGCAGCGCGGCCAGCTCTTAACCCTGTGCTTTATTGTTCGGGCATTCCGCGATGAGGTTCATCGTCTCGTAATTTTCGCCTTCCAAGCTTCTTTGGATGTCACGCTCGACTCCTTGCCAAGTCGAAAGTGGGATTTTTCCAAGGCCTGTCGGCGCTACCGGCGCTGATGGCAATTTCAAAAAATCTGTTCAGAACCTGACCTGCACCTCGAAAAGACTGAGCCTGCAACATCAAATCAAAATCTTGGAATGGCTAGTAATCCCGAGTGCGGCAAGTCGGCACATCCCACTACATTATGTCGAAGTCCTAGAAATTCCATCAACAGAATATGGGGATGCCTTACGATGGCACCAGCTTTCGAGATCAATCTTCCCATAGCCACACATGCCATACGACAGCTTGGGCATCAAAGTGCTTCGCCAGGCATCGAACTTATTTTCCTGTAGGGTGAGCTGATAAATCAAAGGTAAGCCCCTTGGTGACTCTGGTTGAGTCTCTCAGATTATCCACAGATTGATCTGAGATGAATCTCTCATTGCAGCCTGGGTAATGACCAATCAGCTGTGCGGGCGATTACCATCTTTCCATTGGGTTTTATTGATTGCTGGTTGAAAAAGTCGCATCAATTTTCTGGTTCAGAAAATTATCACAAATAGCCCATGTTTCTTTTAGATCTCAACTAGCACAGACATATCGCGTGGCTGCACAATGTTCAAATGTTGCGGCTGGACCACGGTTTCTGAACAGCTATGATGTTGATATTGCTGGGCGGCAGGCCGTCTATGTTGCGGCTGGACCACGGTTTCTGAACAGCTATGATACCAGTCCAACGAACCGGCAAATTCATGTTGTTGCGGCTGGACCACGGTTTCTGAACAGCTATGATTGACGCCATGACCCGCCAACTTCCCACCAAGTTGCGGCTGGACCACGGTTTCTGAACAGCTATGATATATGCCCCAGCCGGTCGCGCTTCGATTGGGTTGCGGCTGGACCACGGTTTCTGAACAGCTATGATAGCCAGCGCGCCATCGCATCGACGACATCGTTGCGGCTGGACCACGGTTTCTGAACAGCTATGATGTTTGATCCGGCAAGGCCACCCAACACTGTGTTGCGGCTGGACCACGGTTTCTGAACAGCTATGATCAACAATAGCTTGACGCTTTCGGGCACGGAGTTGCGGCTGGACCACGGTTTCTGAACAGCTATGATCCCCGCGCGGGCTGGCATCCTAAGCGACAGTTGCGGCTGGACCACGGTTTCTGAACAGCTATGATGAAGTCGCAAGGAAGGCCGCCGGAGTCGCGGTTGCGGCTGGACCACGGTTTCTGAACAGCTATGATGGCATGGGGTTTCACAAAGAACGACCAGACGTTGCGGCTGGACCACGGTTTCTGAACAGCTATGATCATGGTTTTGATCACGACGTTGAAGTTGTCGTTGCGGCTGGACCACGGTTTCTGAACAGCTATGATGTGAACACAGCGGCGAGAGTATTTCCTTTAGTTGCGGCTGGACCACGGTTTCTGAACAGCTATGATTCCAATGACGCGCAGCATCGACTCATATGAGTTGCGGCTGGACCACGGTTTCTGAACAGCTATGATAGATCGCTCGATAAGTCTCTAATAACGCAGAGATTTGTCGGACTTTCTGTTGTGAAATCCACGCGAATCATTATTAAAAAAGCACCATTTGCTCGGGATTTTTGCGAGGGCCTCGGCGACCTTGGTCCGAGAAATGCACTATATCGCGGAATTGGCGGTCTGTGAAGTTCAGGATTTGCACGTCGCCCGACGGAGGTAAGGCACGTTCGACTTGGTTAACGCGAGTCTCGACCGCTTCTTTGCCGTTCACGAATCGGGCGTAGATTGAGAATTGGCAACGCTCATAGCCTGCATCCAGCAGGAAGTTGCGAAAATCACCGGCGGCTTTGCGTTGCGGTTTGGTCTCGGTGGGCAAATCGAACATGACGAGGATCCACATAAGCCGATATCCGCTGAGATGGGTGATTGGGGGATGGGCGTGGGCGTTCATAGGCCGAGGCTCGTTAAGACGGTGGCGGGTGGGGGTTCTGGCAACGCCAACGCCAAGGTTCGCGCTTCAAAACTTTGCGCGAGAGATGTGGTCAGACGGGATAATGCCACGGCAACTGGGCTGGTCTCGCCGGTCAGCGGCAGATCAAGCGCGATCAGGCGGGCAAAGCTTTGTTTGGCGGCGGAGGTGACTTCGGGCCCGGCTTGGCTCAGGATTGCGCGGGCGGTGAGGTCGACAAGCGGGCGAAACGGCTCCATCAGGTCATCGGCAAGGGCGAAGGCATTGCTGCGGTTGCTGTGAAAGATTCCGATGGTGGGGTGTAGGCCAGAGGCGACGATGGCGCGGGCGGTGGCGGCCCGCAGCACGGTGTAGCCGTAGTTCAGAAGGCCGTTGACATCGGAGCGGTCGGGGTCGCGGCGGAAATCCGTGCCCATCAGCATCGGCCAATACAGGCGTGCGGCCTGCGCCTCGGCATTGCTGCTATCCCCCGATTGCACGTTGCTTGCGATGTGGTCGAGCGGCGCACGCGGTTGGCCAATCGCTGCCAAAGCCGCCGCCTGCATCTTGATTTTGGCTATCACTACGCGCTTCCAGGCTTGCTTGCGCATAGGCTCCGGGGCGGTCCATTGCGCCCGCATCCGCGCCCCCTGGGCATGGTGGCCCTCAATCGGCAGCAGTAGGGCGCGGGGTTGATGATTGGCTGCGCAGAACACCACGGGGGTGCCGCGTTCAGCGAGTTCGACGAGGATGGAGTTGGTCCAGGTGACGCCATGGGCATGCACGATGACGGCGGCAATTTGATCAAGGGGGACGCGGCCGATGGTCTGGCCGCTGTCTTCAACCTTCAGAAAGCCACGGTCGCGCGAAAGATGGCGACCATCTTGGCTGATATCTATGATCTGATCCAACATCGCACCCGATAAATTAACACTTAGGTAACATATCGGGAGAATTTGGCGAATTTCAGGCAGTTTTCAGCGGGCCCGGGTCTTTGATCCGGCCCATTTCATCAACGATAACCCGGCGGGCACCGGATTTGATCAGCGACGGTGCATTTTTGCGGATATAGACGTTCTCTTTGTCGTTTCGATAGCGGTGAGCAGCATTGCCTTGGTTGTGTGCCACCATTTCAACAGTCCCTGTTGAGCTGAACTTCTCAACCGTGGCCACGACAGGACCAACCGGGCTGTCCTCCAATCGCACCATGTCATTCTTGTGCAGCCTAAGGAGCCGTTTTGCAGCCGGATGCGGGCGGTGATCCAACTCTTTATGGGCGTCGAAGGTTGAAATCACCACGTGCTTATAAGCGCCATCCGGCATCCGCCAGATCTCATAGCATTGGTTGCTGTCGCCTTTGTAACCCTTGTAAGCCACGCCATTGCGGTCTTTGATTTCGATTACATCCACCGGCTCAATAATCCTAACCCTACGGATGCCTTGATAGGGGCCGGGGCGGGTGGCGAATTGGCGTAGGGCGGTTTGGAAATCTTTGCCGTCGCGGCCTTTGGTCGCCAGCCGCAAAGCCTCGGCCAAAGGCACATCACGCAGCTTTTCGATCATCGCGGGGGTCAGCCCGTCATAGGGCTTGCGGGTGACAACCAGCGGCACACCGTTAAACGATTGTCCGGTCAACCCGTAGGCGGTGTCGTTGTGCAGCTGGCCGGTGGTGCTATCGGCGCCTTTGGCACGGGCAGAGGCATCAATGCGGCCATGATCGGCGCGGTGGCTGACGGTTATGGCGTTGATCTGAGCTTTCACTGCATCGCGGAAGCCTTCAAATGGGGGTTTCACCCTTGATGCGAGATCATCAAGGCCGCGGCCTGCGTCGATTTGCGACTGATCGGCCATCTGCTTGATCAGGCTGCGGTCAGTCGCCCCGATTACGGCGGCGTCCAGCGCGTGGTGGCGATGATCCATGCGGTTCTTCGATTTGTTGACGTCGCGCTGATCATCGTGCAGCAGGCTGTTCAACCCCCAATGGCGGCGCAGCATTTCGGTGAGGCGTCCGGGGATAACCCAGACATGGTTTTTGTTATCCCCGCCATCATAGAGCTTATCCAGATACTCCCGCGCGATCCGCGACAGGTATTGTGTATCGACCAAAGCACGGGCCAGAAAATCACGCTCGCCCACAAACTTTGTCATGGCATCGGGGGCAAAACGCCAGGCCTTACTGGCGGGCAGGTGTTTTAGGTTCTCAGCCTCCAGCACCCAAATATGCATCCCATCATGTGCCGCCTCGGACGGGGATTTATTGCGCTTGGCGCGGTTGGCTTCTTTCAGGCACAGGGTTTTGTTCGATCCACTATCATCCAGTGTGCGGGAATAGGGCAGGATGTGGTCGATATCGCATTCTGCGGTGAACAGCATTCCTGCGGAAATCAGCCTTCCAGAATAGGGGCAGAAGCGCTTCATCGGGTCTGGGTTCATTTCTTCCCATATCCGCAGAACAGCGCGATTTGCGCCATTGTCAGGCTGACCCAACTCGCCCAGATTTGCGCCGCGCCGAATGGCGGCATCGGTATTCTTTTTGATCGTGCGCTCGGCTTCGGCCTTTTGATCGGCGCTTTGCTTCAATTCGCGGGCCAGTTCGACGACGATTTCATCGGGCTTGCCGTGAACTTGGATGATCAGATTGATCAGGCGGCGCAACTGGTTCAGCCCGATATGCACAGTCGGGTTGGTGATGCGGCCATAGCAGGTGATGTCGTCATGTGCGGGGTCCTGGCTACCCGGAATGACATGGCGTTCAAGGACTTTGCCGTAATAGGGCAGGGCGTCGAACACCTCACCCGTGCGGCCATCCGAATGGTGCAGACCGATGGCAGCAACGGCTTTGTCATAGGTCAGCACGTCGGATTTCAGCTTGTCGAGGATGGCCTTGGTGGCGGTCAGGCCAAGGCGGGAATAGCCCTCGGGCAGGGGGGCGTCGGCGGTGGCGCGGGCTTGATCTGGACTTAGGTGGTGGGTGTCGACCAGCCACTGGATCAGCCCTTGCACCTGCTGATCGGATTGCGCGTTCTGACAGTGCTGGATCAGGTCCCATTGCTGTTGCCAATCCAGCGTGGACCAACGAGAGCCGAAGCGGTCTTTGAACGCAAGGCTGGCGCGGACCGGATCACAGGCAATCGCATCCCGAGCCGCCGTTTCTAGGGTAAACTTTTCGCCTTTCAGTTTCAGAACTTTTGCTAGCGCGTCCAGTGACATCTTGGTGCCACCGGGCGACTTCAACGGTTCCTTGCCGTTCAACACAGTGATCAACTGATTACGTTGTTCCAGCGTCAGGGGCCGTGATGCGCGCCCATTGGCGGTGATGCGCAGGTTATTCACTGTCTCATACAAAACGCGTTCCTGGGTCAGGGGATGTGCTTTGGCAAGGCGTGGCTCATCATTGAACAGGCAGCGACCGACTTTCGCTTCCTTCAGCGGGCGCTGGAAGAAGATCGTCTCAAACAACTGATCGCGCAGCGCCTCGGTCAATTCCGGGTGATGTGGCTCTTGCGCGCGCCAGAGTTTATGAAACTCCTCCTCCAGATGGCGGCGGTCGGGGTAGAAATCATAGCTGGGTTCGGATTTGCCGCTGCCCTCGTCCAAGCGCAGGCTAAGCCGGGTGCGCACCGCCGGGGTCTGGCGCGGATCAGTTGCAGCAGCGCGGCGCAAGTGCAGAAATTCGCCGTAAGTGCGCGCGCCCTTGGCAAGCATTTCCATATCGAGCCGCGCGGTGGCGTCTTTGATCTTGCCGCCCTCATTGTCGCCGCCATCTGTCTTGCGGTTGGATTTGAAGCCACGTCGCTGGTCGATATGGAACAAAGCGCGGCCGAGATGATCAAGCGGCAATGCCTGATCAAGACCCTGCGCCCGCAGCGCAAACGGATCAAGCAGCCCCAGCGTCTTCGCCTGATCGGGGTCTTGCGGCATCAGGCCCGATGCTGCCAGTCGCTTCATCAACATGGCGCGGCGTTGCAAATAGCGGTCGCGACTCCGTCGCATCGCGCGCGCATTGCGCCGATCCACCGCCAATGAGGCACCGGTCTTGGCATCGCGCCCGTCCGAAAATATCCGCACGCCGCCGTCTACGATGCTGACCGGTTGGCCGTGTGCAATTTCGTAAAGCCACCAGCCAATCGAATTCGTTCCAATATCCAGACCAAGGCGCATTACAGAAAACATCCTATAATATTAGCGTCATGAGGATATCTTGGCTTGGTTTGCGTTTGATTTCAAATGATCATTGTGCCTGACAATCATAAGGTGGCGGTGCAATCTTCACATCAGATTCCCGCATCCTGACGCCTCAGATGTAAAGGATATAGTAAGAAAAGTCCTTCTCCAGGCTTCGTTGCAGGACTTGCCGTAAAAAGCGTTGTCAGTTGCGCCTTGACCTGCTGCATTAAGTCCGGCAAACTTATGGCTCAGAAACCGCGGTCGAGCCGTTAACAAGTTCGTCAGAGCACCAAATCAAAGCGCAGGCTACGGCCTGCGTTTTTTTGGACTCCGTGACCAAAAGAACCCCGGTTGGGAGCTATTCGTTCATATTCAATTCGTAATCTGGAAATTTGTCGACCGTCATTGCTTTTGCTGCAATCGTAACATCACCGTAGGCATCTCCAGCTGTTCGGCCTGCTTGACCGCAAATCGCGTCCAAAATTCTGTCTGAACTGCCGATTTCTCGCCCCACAGTCTTAAAGCGATGCCGCCAACCGTGACTCGGGCTGACACCAATGGGAACTAAATTGTTTGCATTGAGCCACTCGCTGATTCTCCCGGAAATCATGCGGGCCTTCGATAGCTGACCTGCCAAATCGGCAGACCTGTAAAATAATGGCCCTTCTGGGGCAGCATTGACAAAAGCTAAGAAGCCTAGATTTACGATTTGTCGGTGAAGAGGCACATCTCGAAATTGTCTAGTTTTCACAGTGCCAGCGTCCGGTGTAATTCGTGCGATGAGGCGCCCACTTTCTAATCGCAAATCTTTTTTCCGTAGTTGAGTCATCTCGCTGACCCGTGCTCCAGTGAAAGCGCAGAGGATAGGAACCCAGAGTTTCGCCGCAGTGGTTTGCGGCAGTTCTTTCGACGATGTGTTTGTGTAACTGCGTGAGTAGGTAAGGAGCGTTTGGGCTTCTTCATTCGTGTAGCCCTTCTCGCGCAAGGTCATCCTTTTAGGTATTTCTTGCCTGACTTCCAGTGAAACATTATTCGGTAGGCGGTCTTCACGCGCCGCCCAAGCAAAGACAGTCCTAACCGCCGCAAGCCAAACGTCCGATACCGTCTTTGGCGATCGCGTTTGAAGCAGGCCGTCACGCCACGAAACCAGTTGCTGTTTGGTAACGGCTAGCGCGTTGTCATGGCCGAGTTCTTTGCGAAGATGTTTGAAAACCGGTGCCCATCGCTTCTCAGCCTCGAAACCTCTGCCCAATACCTGACGGCTTGCAATATAATGATCAAACAATCCCATCAACGAAACGGGCTTTAGCTCGACTTCCACTGGTGACGCGGCGACCAGAACTGGATGGGTGAGCTTGCCAGCAAAATCGCCATTATCTCTCTCATTCATCCGTTCCAGCGCTTCATATTCGGCGGCACAAAGTAAGCGCGCCAAGGCACGCCAAGCGACTGTTCCTTCTATTACGTCTGTGTTCCCTCTTGCTTTGAAATAGTCCATCTGGACGCTCACAAGTTTTTGCATTTCTCCGTCACTGAGCGAGCCACTCTTTCCCTTAACAAGAAGTGATACCAAAAGGTCATCGATGCCAATCTCTACTGCGCTAGGATTGCTGTTTCGCAACTGCTCGTCGTGCGTTAGCCGGATGTTATAGAGCCTGAGTGCAATCTGGTCATTTGACATGCGGTATCGCGCGCTTGGCAAGTGCGTCTGGCCGGCGTCGGCGGCTCTTAACTCGGCTGTCTGAATTTGGCTTTGGATGGCCGCTACAGCGCCTGGCAGCGACTTGATAGCTATGCGACGGTCTGCGCCTAACGGAGTTCGCAGTTCACACTTGCCAGCAATGAACGGGCGCAGGGCGACGGGGATGACGAGCCGTGCAAAATATCGCCCGTCGCGTTCTAAGAGGTGTCTAATCCTGCCCTGCACTGTGCGCCCTTTTGTTACGAACTTTGTAACATCAAGATGTGCTAAGCTACTCTTTTGCAAGTGCTACTATAGCAATCAATAAGTTGGATGGTGCTGTGAGAGAGGATTGAACTCTCGACCTCACCCTTACCAAGGGTGTGCTCTACCACTGAGCTACCACAGCCGCTTTAGGGGGTCGAGCCATGCCCCACCCAACGTCGCGGCTGATTAGACGCTATCAGGCGGCCATGCAAGGGATATCTCGCCCAAGCGATTTGGCGTGAGATTGGTGCGAGATTTGGCGCGTGATCCGGCGTGCAATCTGGACCCTGCGCCATGCTTGCGCTATGGACGAATGCATGGCCAAATCTGTTGATCCCGATGCCGCTGCGACTGCCGTGCTAAAGCGCGGGCAATCGGCACAGGTGCAACGGGATTTGCGGTCCAAAGCCGCGCTCAAGGCCAATATGGCGCGGCGCAAAGCCCAAATGCGGGGCAAAGAAGCCGAAGCTGCCAATCAAGGCAGCCCAGAGGATCAATAGGCCAAAAAATGAATGGGGCAGGGAAATGGATTCGATAGTTGTCAAAGGCAATGGCCCGCTCAACGGCGTGATCCCGATCGCAGGCGCCAAAAACGCCTGCCTGACCCTGATGCCTGCAACGCTGCTAAGTGAAGAGCCGCTGACGCTGACCAATGCACCGCGCCTGTCTGACATCGGCACCATGACCACGCTGTTGCAATCTTTGGGCGCAGAAGTGGCCAGCCTGCAGGGCGGCCAAGTGCTTGCACTGTCCTCGCATGATCTGACCAGCCAGCGCGCCGATTATGAAATTGTGCGCAAAATGCGGGCGTCGAACCTGGTGCTCGGGCCTCTGCTGGCGCGGTTTGGCCATGCAGTGGTGTCGCTGCCCGGCGGCTGTGCAATTGGCGCGCGCCCGATGGATATTCACATCTCTGGGCTGGAGGCGTTGGGCGCACAGATCGAGTTGCGCGATGGTTATCTGCATGCCGTGGCCCCCGGTGGGCTGAAAGGTGCCGTGATCGAACAGCGCTTTGCCAGCGTTGGGGCAACTGAGAACATCGTCATGGCGGCCACGCTGGCCAAAGGCACAACCGTGCTGAAAAACGCGGCAAAAGAGCCAGAGATTGTTGATCTTGTCGCCTGCCTGCGGGCAATGGGCGCGCAGATTGACGGCGAAGGCACCGACCGGATCGAGATTCAAGGCGTGGACCGCTTGCACGGGGCCACCCACCCGGTGGTTGCCGACCGGATCGAACTTGGCACCTATATGATCGCCCCCGCCATTGCGGGCGGCGAGGTGGAACTGCTGGGCGGGCGGCGCGCTTTGCTGGAAAGCTTTTGCCAAAAGCTGGAAGAAGCAGGGGTGAGCATCACCGAAAATACCGCACGCGGCAGCCTGACCGTAGCGCGCAACGGCGGGGCCATGCGCGCGGTCAATGTCTCCACCGCGATTTTTCCGGGCTTTCCCACTGATTTGCAAGCGCAGATGATGGCGCTGCTTTGCACGGCAGACGGTGTCAGCCACCTGAACGAGACGATTTTCGAGAACCGCTTTATGCACGCGCCCGAACTGGGCCGCATGGGCGCGCGGATCGAGGTGCACGGCGGCCATGCCACGGTGACTGGCGTTGAAAAACTGCGCGGTGCACGGGTGATGGCCACCGATTTGCGAGCCTCCGTCAGCTTGATTTTGGCAGGGCTCGCGGCGGAGGGTGAAACCGTGGTCAGCCGGGTCTATCATCTGGATCGCGGCTACGAACGGGTTGAAGCAAAGTTGCAAGCCTGCGGCGCGCAGATAGAACGGATCAGAGGCTAAGCCATGACAGATGCGCGGTTTGAGGATGGGGCTACACGACCGTTAAATCTGGTCGCGCGCGATGATGATGATCTGGCCGTAATCTCCGCGCTTGTGCAAGATGCCGTGCTGACTGCGGGTGATATGCGATACCAAAAATCCAAGCGCCGCTTTACGCTGTTGATCAACCGTTTCCGCTGGGAGGATGGTGCGATCCGTTCGCCTGAACGGGTGCGCAGCCTGTTGGTTCTGGACGATGTGACCCTTGTGCAAGGCCAAGGAGTTGACCGCAAAGACCCCGATCTAGTGCTGTCCTTGCTTTCGCTTGGCTTTGCGCCGGGGGATGATGGCAGCGGGGTCGTGACGCTGACCTTTGCGGGCGATGGTGCACTTGCCTTCGCGGTTGAGGTTTTGGACCTAACCCTCAAGGATGTGACCCGGCCCTATCTGGCCCCATCGCGTCTTATTCCGAAACATCCAGACTAAGCGGAAAAGGGCGCGACTTTGGTCTTAAGACCCAAAGTCGCGCCCTGCCTTGGCAGCAAGCGGATGCGCAAAGCGGGGGGGCTGTCTGCCCCCCCACGCAGGCTTCGTGCCGCAGCCCGCGTTCCCCCCGAGGATATTTTTGCCAAGATGAAAACACTGCGGCAAGCAGGGCGCTTGAGGCAAGTGGGCGATCAGGCTAAGGGAAACTGTTCACGGGAGTTCACTTTGCCATGCCGGTTTTCTTATCGTCTGCAGACATAAATTTTGAAGCGGAATTTGCTGCCCTTCTGGGGTTAAAGCGCGAAGATGCGCCGGAAGTCGATGATATAGTGGCTGGCATCATCGCGGAGGTCCGCGTGCGCGGCGACGCCGCCGTGCTGGATTTGACGCAGCGATTTGACAGACTTGAATTGACCCCCGCCACAATGGCGTTTTCTGCAACGGAGATTGCCGCAGAATGCGCCAGGGTCTCAGGAGAGGACCGCGCCGCACTGGAACTGGCCGCAGACCGAATCCGCGCGTATCACCAGCGCCAGTTGCCGCAAGATGCGCAGTGGCAAGACAGCGCCGGGGCCACGCTTGGCTGGCGCTGGGGGCCTGTCGCCAGTGCAGGGCTTTATGTTCCCGGCGGCCTTGCCTCCTATCCATCCTCGGTTTTGATGAATGCCATCCCGGCGCGGGTGGCGGGGGTGGGCCGCTTGGTGATCTGCTGCCCGACGCCGGACGGGGTGGTGAACCCGCTTGTGCTGTTGGCCGCAACGCTTGCTGGTGTCACCGAAATTTACCGCATCGGCGGCGCCCAGGCGATTGCAGCACTGGCCTATGGCACCGCCACAATTGCCCCGGTCGATAAAATCACCGGCCCCGGCAATGCCTATGTGGCGGCCGCCAAACGCCGGGTGTTTGGCCGCGTGGGCATTGATATGATTGCAGGGCCATCCGAAATTCTGGTGATCGCCGACCGCGACAATGACCCCGACTGGATTGCGCTTGATCTGCTATCCCAAGCCGAACACGATGAAAGCGCGCAGTCGATCCTGATCACCGATGACGCAGCCTTTGGCCAAGCGGTGGCCGATGCCGTGGCCGCGCGGTTGCAAACCCTGCAGCGCCGCGCCATCGCCGGGCCAAGTTGGGCCAACAACGGCGCAATCATTACGGTGCGCGATCTGGATGAGGCAGCCGCCCTTTCCAACCGCATCGCCCCCGAACACCTTGAAATTTGCGTGGCCAACCCCGAAGCGTTGGCCGCCAAAACCGTACATGCCGGTGCGATTTTCCTTGGCGCATGGACACCCGAGGCGATAGGCGATTACGTGGGCGGGCCAAACCACGTGCTGCCCACCGCGCGCTCTGCAAGGTTTTCCTCCGGCTTGTCGGTGATGGATTTCATGAAACGCACCACGACTGCGAAAATGACACCGGGCGCGCTGGCAGCTTTGGGGCCATCTGCCGAACGCCTGGCACGGTCTGAAGGCCTGGAGTCCCACGCGCTGTCAGTGAAGGCGCGGCTGGACCGCTTGAATGGGGGTCAGCCATGAACCGCATCTGCCATATCGAAATAGACGAGCGTGGCCTTGCCGCCCCCACCGCCGAAATTGAACAAGAACGCAAAGTCGCGATCTTTGATCTCTTGGAAGAAAACTCGTTCGCCATGCCCGCGCGGGCAGACCGCGCCATTCAACCTGGCCCCTACCGCCTTGCCCTTGCCATCCGCGAGGGCCGCCTTGTCTTTGAAATCGCCACTTCCACCACCGAAAAGGTCGGCGCGTTTCATTTGTCGCTTGGCCCCTTTCGCCAAGTCGTCAAAGACTACTTCCAAATCTGCGAATCGTATTTCGAGGCCGTCAAACGCTTGCCCCCAAGCCAGATCGAGGCGATAGACATGGCCCGTCGCGGCATCCACAACGAAGGTGCGCGCGTCTTGCAAGAACGCCTCGACGGCAAAGCGACTGTCGATATCGATACCGCCCGCCGCCTGTTCACCTTGATCTGCGTCCTGCATTGGGGCTGATCGTGGCAGATTTCCCCCAATCGGTGCTGTTTTGTTGCGATCATAACGCTGTCCGCTCTCCCATGGCCGAGGGCCTGATGAAGCAGATGTACGGCCAACGCGCGTATGTGCAATCGGCGGGCGTCAAGAATGATATGGAGATTGACGGCTTTTCCATCGCCGTCTGCAAAGAGCTGGGGATCGAGCTGTCCCGCCACCGCTCCCGTTCGTTTGACGAAATGCAGGATTGGGGCGATGATCTTAGCCAGTTCGACCTGATCGTTGCCCTCTCCCCCGCCAGCCAGCGCATGGCGCTTGAACTTACCCGCTACCACCACCTCGAGGTCGTCTATTGGCCGATTCTGGACCCCACCGGTCTGGGCGACGGCCGCGACGCCAAACTCAGCGCTTACCGTCAATCGCGTGATCAGATCAGGGATCGCATGCTGGCAAGGTTTGGGCAACCAAGCGAGGGCTGAAGTTTTTCATCTATGCCCAAATATCCCCGCCGGAGGCATCCTTTTTCTACAGCGGGAAAATCCTATCGGGTTTGACGCGTCACTGAAAACTTTTCCGGAAAAAGTCGCATACCCACCCAAAACTGGGCCGGTTATCAACAGGCGCTAAAACACCAACAACTTCGGTTGCTTTCCCCTACCGCACATGTGCGATCACGCCGTCGGGCCCTTGTGGATCAGTTCCCAATAGGCCCACCCCCCGGCCGCCGCGAAAATCAGGGCCCAGCCGGGACTGCCCATGTAAAGCTCCACCCCCGCCCAAAGAGCCGGAAAAATCGACGCAACCCAACGCCGCCAAACAGGGGCGAAAAACGGGTGATCGGCGTCCACTATCTTTTTCATTTGCGTCCCCGCCGTGATTTACCGCCGCGCATACCGGCACGACCGCCTGTGCTGCGGCCACCTGATTTTACGGCGTTGTTAACGGCTTCTTCCACCTCTGACTGCCGCGCCATCGGATCGTCGGCAACGGCCAATTCCACCGCCTCCAGCCGTTTTACTTCATCGCGCAATCTGGCTGCCTCTTCAAATTCCAAATTCTCGGCAGCTTTGCGCATGGTTATACGCAGGCTGTCAAGATGGGCTGCCAGGTTTGACCCGATCATCGGGCGGTCAACCTTGGCCGTGATCCGCGCCTGATCGGTATCGCCTTTCCACAGGCCCGCCAGCACGTCTTCGACATTTTTCTTCACCGTCGTTGGCGTGATGCCGTGCAGGGTATTATAGGCAATTTGCTTGTCGCGCCGCCGGTTCGTCTCGCCTATCGCGCGTTCCATCGACCCGGTGATCCGGTCCGCATACATGATCACCCGGCCTTCCGAATTGCGCGCAGCCCGGCCTGTGGTCTGGATCAGCGAGGTTTCAGACCGCAGGAACCCTTCCTTATCCGCATCCAAAATGGCCACCAAACCGCATTCGGGAATATCCAATCCTTCGCGCAAAAGATTGATGCCAACCAGCACGTCAAACGCCCCCAGCCGCAAATCGCGCAGGATTTCAATCCGCTCAATGGTGTCGATGTCAGAATGCATATAGCGGATGCGAATACCCTGTTCGTGGTAATATTCGGTCAGATCTTCGGCCATGCGTTTGGTCAGCGTGGTGACCAGCACCCGCAGGCCCTGAAGGGCCACGCGGCGGATTTCATCCAGAAGATCATCGACCTGCATGTCCACCGGGCGGATTTCGATAATCGGGTCGACCAACCCCGTTGGGCGGATCACCTGTTCAGTGAACACGCCGCCGGTTTGCTCCATCTCCCACGACGCTGGCGTGGCAGAAACAAACACGGTTTGCGGGCGCATCGCATCCCATTCTTCAAACTTCAGCGGGCGGTTGTCCATGCAGGATGGCAGGCGAAAGCCATGTTCGGCCAGCGTCATCTTGCGCCGAAAGTCGCCCTTATACATGCCGCCGATCTGAGGCACGGATACGTGGGATTCGTCTGCAAAAACAATGGCATTATCGGGGATGAATTCGAACAGTGTCGGGGGTGGTTCGCCCGGCGCGCGTCCCGTCAGATAGCGCGAATAATTCTCGATCCCGTTGCAAACGCCTGTCGCCTCCAGCATTTCGATGTCGAAAGAACAGCGTTGTTCCAACCGCTGCGCCTCCAGCAACTTGCCCTCAGCGACCAGTTGATCCAGCCGCATGCGCAGTTCTTTCTTGATGCCGATCACCGCCTGATTCATCGTCGGGCGCGGCGTGACATAATGCGAATTGGCATAGATACGGATTTGCGGGAAGTGGTCGGTCTTGGCCCCGGTCAGCGGGTCGAATTCTGTGATGGATTCCAGTTCTTCGCCAAAGAACGAAAACCGCCAGGCACGGTCGTCAAGGTGCGCAGGCCAGACTTCAAGGCTATCACCACGTACCCGAAAGCAACCGCGTTGAAACGCCTGATCGTTGCGCCGAAAGGCCTGCGATACCAGTTCACCAATGATCGTGCGCAGATCGTAACTTTTGCCAACCTCAAGATCCTGCGTCATCGCGGAATAGGTTTCCACCGACCCGATGCCGTAGATGCACGACACCGACGCCACGATGATCACATCGTCGCGTTCCAGCAGCGCACGGGTGGCGGAATGGCGCATCCGGTCGATCTGTTCGTTGATCTGCGATTCTTTTTCGATGAAGGTATCAGACCGCGCGACATAGGCTTCGGGCTGATAATAATCGTAATAGGACACAAAGTATTCGACGGCGTTTTCGGGAAAAAAGCCTTTGAACTCACCATACAATTGCGCGGCAAGCGTTTTATTGGGGGCAAGAATAATCGCCGGGCGCTGTGTTGCCTCAATGATCTTGGCCATGGTGAAGGTTTTGCCAGTGCCCGTGGCCCCCAACAGCACTTGATTATGCTCGCCCGCATCAATCCCCGCGACCAGTTCTTTGATGGCAGTGGGTTGATCCCCCGCCGCCTCGAACGGAGTCGACAGCACAAAGCGCCGCCCGCCTTCCAGTTTGGGGCGCACCAGAACGTCCGGGCGAACGGAAAGACTGTTGGTGTTGTTGTGTGGCATGGCTGATTCCCTATGCAGCCCCTAGATTTGATCTGTTTTTGTTCCGGTTCAAGGGGCAAACACCATTCTGTTAACCAAGCTTAAGCAAGGATTGACAGAGGCTATGCAATTTTAACGAAAATG